>CAZEZD010000062.1:528-5246 GCA_964516115.1 uncultured Hyphomicrobiales bacterium | reverse complement strand
CCCCGCTCGGCATCCTCGCCGCCATCTACCTGTCCGACTACGCTTCGCCGCAGGTGCGTGCAGTGGGCAAGCCGGTGCTCGAGCTTCTCGCCGGCATTCCGACGGTGGTCTATGGGTTCTTCGCCGCGCTCACCGTCGCGCCCTTCATCCGCAACAGCGGCCAGTCCTTCGGCCTTGACGTGTCGTCGGAGAGCGCCCTCGCCGCCGGCGTCGTCATGGGCATCATGATCGTGCCCTTCGTGTCCTCGCTCTCGGACGACGTCATCAACGCCGTGCCCCAGTCGCTGCGCGACGGATCGGCGGGCCTCGGCGCCACCAAGTCGGAGACGATCCGCAGGGTCGTCCTGCCGGCGGCGCTGCCGGGCATTGTCTCGGCGCTGGTGCTCGCCGTGTCGCGTGCCATGGGCGAGACAATGATCGTGGTCATGGCGGCAGGCCTCGCTGCGAACCTGACAATCAATCCGCTCGACGCCGTGACGACCATCACCGTGCAGATCGGCACGCTGCTGACCGGCGACCAGGAATTCGACAGCCCCAAGACCCTGGCGGCGTTTGGCCTCGGTCTCTCGCTCTTCGTCATCACCCTGTCGCTCAATCTCGTCGCCCTGCGCGTCGTCAACAAGTATCGGGAACAGTATGACTGACGTCTCGCTGCCTCGGATCGCCACCGATCTGCACACCAACGACGCGGCGCAGAAGCGGCTGAAGGCACGCTATCGCAGCGAGTACATCTTCCAGGCCCTGGGTATCGGGGCGTTGACGATCGCCGCCGGCTTCCTGGTCATCTTCCTGTCGACCATCGTCGGCCAGTCCCTCCCGGCCTTCACCCAGCACTATCTGAAGCTGGATGTGGAACTGAAGCGCGAGGACCTCAACCCGCAGAACGCGACGGGGGCGGAACTGACGCGGGCGATCGGTGCGGCCAATTTCGACGCGCTGGTCAATAGTGGCCTGCGCAGCTATTTCCCGTCTGTGACGGACCGCGTCTCCCGCCGCGCGCTCGGTGCGATCATGTCGTCCGGCGCACCCTCCATGGTCCGCAACGAGGTGGTCGCCGATCCCTCCGCCATCGGCACCACACGGCAGATCTACGTGCCGCTCCAGGCCAATGCCGATCTCTATCTCAAGGGTCTGGTCTCGGCTGTGGAAGTCACCAAAGGGCAGGGCGAACTGGGCGTGTCGGCAACGTCCGGTCAGGTGCAGCTCTCCTCCACGGTCAACAACTTTGCGCCGCTGCTGGCGGCGGTGAAGACCCAACTCCAGGGCGAGGCGACGCGGCTGCGAGGCGAGCTCGCCGGCAAGGAGCGCGTCCTGGTGGTTCTGGAGCGGGATGCGGGCGCGTTGCAGCGGAGCCTGGGGACTGTTCCCGAGGCCGATCGCGCCCGCCTTCAGGGCCGGGTCGAACAGGAGGCGCGTCAGGTCGCCGCCACGCGCTCGGAGATCGAGCAGTTGCGCCAGCGAATCGCCGCACTTGAGGTTCGCATCGGCGGCGCCGATCGGGCCGAGGCGCTCGACACGGCGCTGTCCAGCTACCTCATCCGCATCAATGGCGGCGTGATCAAGCTGACCGAGGTTCGTAGCGCCAATGCCGTCGGTCAGGTGATCCTGCCGCCGCGCAGCACTGACGTGGCGAAGCCCGGCGAGTGGGAAGTCGTCCGCATCGCCCTGCCGGAAACCAGCCGCCGCATCAGCGACCGCGAGATCGCCTATCTGGAATCGCTGAAGGACCGCGGTCTCGTCGAGCGACGCATCTCGCGCGAGTTTTTCTTCGGCGGCGCCTCGCGCGAAGCCGAACTCGCCGGCGTCTGGGTCGCAGTGGTCGGGTCCTTCATGACCCTCGCCATCACCCTGCTGCTGAGCTTCCCGATCGGCGTCGCCGCGGCCATCTACCTCGAGGAGTTCGCTCCGAAGAACTGGCTGACCGAGATCATCGAGGTCAACATCAACAATCTCGCGGCCGTGCCGTCGATCATCTTCGGCCTCCTCGGTCTCGCGGTGTTCCTGAACGTTTTCGGCATGCCGCGCTCGGCACCTGTGGTCGGCGGCGTCGTTCTCGCGTTGATGACGCTGCCGGTGATCATCATCGCCGCCCGTGCCGCCATCCGCGCCGTACCGCCCTCCATCCGCGAGGCTGCTCTCGGCGTCGGTGCCTCGCACCAGCAGGCCGTGTTCCATCACGTGCTGCCGCTCGCCATGCCCGGGATCCTCACGGGGACCATTCTCGGCATGGCCTCGGCGCTGGGCGAGACCGCGCCTCTCCTGCTCATCGGCATGGTCGCCTTCGTGGTCGATGTGCCGAAGGGCATTTCGGATGCGTCGACGGTCCTGCCGGTCCAGGTGTTCATGTGGGCGGACTTCCCCGAGGCCGCCTTCGTCAGCAAGACTGCCGCGGCCATCATCGTCCTGCTCGCGTTCCTGATGCTCATGAACGCGGCGGCTGTTATTCTGCGCAAGAGGTTCGAGCGTCGCTGGTGATCGGCCTGGCGCTCACGAGAAAAGGATGAAGTCGATGAACTCGCTTCCGACCTTCGAGACGACGGCGGCACTGTCGGCCGTGCCGGCCGCTGCGGCTCACCCGAAGATCACGGGCCGCAACGTCAATGTCTTCTATGGCGACAAGCACGCCATCAAGGACGTCAACGTCGATATCCCCGAGCGCTCCGTCATGGCCTTCATCGGCCCGTCGGGCTGCGGCAAGTCGACCTTCCTGCGCTGCATCAACCGGATGAACGACACCATCCCGATCTGCCGCGTCACCGGTGACATCCGGATCGACGAGAAGGACATCTACGATCGCGACCTCGACGTGGTGCAGTTGCGGGCCCGGGTCGGCATGGTTTTCCAGAAGCCGAACCCGTTCCCGAAGTCCATCTACGAGAACGTCGCCTACGGCCCGCGCATCCACGGCCTGGTGAAGAGCAAGACGGACCTCGACGAGGTGGTCGAGACCGCCCTGAAGAAGGCGAGCCTGTGGAACGAGGTGAAGGACCGGCTGCAGGAATCCGGCACCGGCCTCTCCGGGGGCCAGCAGCAGCGCCTGTGCATCGCGCGCGCCATCGCAGTGTCGCCCGAGGTGATCCTGATGGACGAGCCCTGCTCGGCCCTCGACCCCATCGCCACCGCCAAGATCGAGGAACTGATCGACGAGTTGAAGCAGAACTTCACCATCGTCATCGTCACCCACTCAATGCAGCAGGCGGCCCGCGTGTCGCAGCGCACCGCCTTCTTCCATCTCGGCATCCTCGTCGAGGAAGGGACGACCGACCAGATCTTCACCAATCCGGTCGACACCCGCACCCGCGACTATATCACGGGCCGTTTCGGCTGATTTTGGGCAGGCATCCGCCGCGGTTCAGCCCCGCGGCGGCCCCAATCGGCTCGCCATTCTCGTCGCTCCAACGCCACGGAGCACGTCATGAAGCCGCAGCATCTCGCCGCCCTGAGCCTTCTTCTCGCCGTCCCGGTGTCCGGCGCCGCGGCCGCGGAGTTCCGCTTCCCCTCGCAGGTGGAGGCCGTCACCGTCTTCCCTGACGGGGCGAGCATCACGCGCCGCTTCGCGGTCGAGGTGCCGGCCGGCGATCACGTGCTGATCCTCGACGACCTGCCGCTTGCCGCCGATGCCGCGTCGCTGCGCGTGGCGGGAGCCGGGACGGGACAGCTTGTGATCGGCTCGGTGGATGCCCGCCAGCAGCGCGCCACGGAGAGACCCGATCCCGTAGCGATCCGGAAACTGGAAGCCCTCCGGGACGAGCGGCTTTCGCTCGACGACCGCATCGCCGCCGAACGGGTTCGCAAGCGGGCGGCGGAGGCGCTGGTGGCGCCAACGACGCTGGCCGGAGGGGAGCGCGGGCTGAACGTCAGCGAAGCCCGGCAGGCGCTCGCTGCCGCGCTCGAGGAAACGCTCGCCGCCGACAGGTCCATCCGCGAGGCCGAACAGCGCCAGCGCGGCCTTGATCGCGAGATCGCCGAAGTCGAGGCCCGTGTCAGGGCGCAGCCGCCGCGGCGTCTTGAGGCCCGTGTCGCAGTGGAGGCGCAGGCCGCCTTCAAGGGCGAACTCACCGTCACCTACGCCGTGCGCGCCGCCCGCTGGACGCCGGTCTATGACGCACGCCTGTCGACATCCGGAGCCAAGCCCTCCCTCGAACTCGTCCGCCGTGCCGAAATCCGTCAGCAGACCGGCGAGGACTGGCCGGACATCGCGCTGACCGTTTCGACGGCGCGCGTGGCGCGTGGCGGCTCCGTTCCGGTGCTGCCGTCCCTCATCATCCGTTATCACGAGGACGCCCGCGAACGTGCCGCTGGCGGGGCGCCCCGGCCATCCGCGATGCCGGCTCCGGCGGCGCCGATGACACGCTCACAACAGGAGGATACTGCGGCTTCGCTCGCCGGGCGGGTCGCGGAGCAGGAAGCCGTCGTCGACATGGGAGGGTTCCAGGCCTCCTTCGCCATTCCCGGACGCACCTCGATCCCGTCCGGAGACAGCGCGCGGGCGCTGCGGATCGGCACCAGCGCCATCGAGCCGCAACTCGTCTCGCGCGTCGTGCCCAGCCTCGATCCGACCGCCTTCCTTGAGGCCCGCTTCAAGCATGCCGAGGACGTGCCGCTCATGCCCGGCCGCGTCAGCCTCTACCGAGACGGCGTTTTCGCCGGCCGCGCGGCGCTCGCCGCCGCGACACGCGAGGACGAGGTGAAGCTCGGCTTCGGCCCCGACGATCTCG
>CAZEZD010000062.1:0-518 GCA_964516115.1 uncultured Hyphomicrobiales bacterium | reverse complement strand
TCCGCGTCGAGCATCATGTCGTCCGGCGCACCGACGGCTCGGCCGGCATCATCACCTCGTCGAAGACGGAAGAGCGGGAGTTCCGCATCGTCGTGCGCAACGGCGCCCAGGCGCCGCGCCGCCTCGTTGTCGAGGATCGCCTGCCGGTGACCGAGGCTCAGGACATCGTCGTCGAGGCCCTGACCGGCATGACGGCCCCGACGACGCGGGACACCGACGGCCGCCGCGGTCTCGTCGCCTGGAGCTTTGATCTGGCACCCGCGGCGACCCGGGAAATCCGCCATGGATGGCGGCTGCGCTGGCCCTCCGAGCGGCGCATTCAGCCGGTCCATGGGCGCATGTAAGCGGAGAAGCAACGGTCCCGGCCATGCGATCTCGTTCGTTCGCATAGTCGGGGCGACCCTTGCCACCCCGCCAGCGATCCTTTATCCGCACAGTGCAAGGGCCCCGGCAGGACGCGCTGACTGCGCCGCCGGGGTTTGCCTTGCCGTGGAGGGTTTTGGACCATGGCGAATGTG
>CAZEZD010000061.1:0-11032 GCA_964516115.1 uncultured Hyphomicrobiales bacterium | reverse complement strand
CCAGATCTGGGCGCGGGAGATCTCGGCGGTCGCCGCATCCTCCATCAGGTTGTAGATCGGTACGGCGCCGCGGCCGCGCAGCCAGGCCTCGATGTACTGGACGCCGACGCGGATGTTCTCGCGATAGCCGGCCTCGGTCTTCGTGCCGTCGTGAACCTCCAGCAGGTCCTTCTGGCCGACCGTCACGTCGTCGCGCTGGCGCGCCACCTGGTTCGGCGTCGGCATCAGCCGGTCGAAGGCCTCCATGGCCACCGCCACGAGGTCGGGATGGGCGACCCAGGTCCCGTCATGGCCGATGGTGGCCTCGCGCTCCTTGTCGGCCTTCACCTTGGCAAAGGCGGCAGCATTGGCCTCCGGGTTGTTCTTGATCGGAATCTGCGCCGCCATGCCGCCCATCGCGAAGGCGCCGCGCTTGTGGCAGGTCTTTACCAGAAGCTCGGCATAGGCCTTCAGGAAGGCCTTGCTCATCACCACCTGGCCGCGGTCCGGCAGGACATAGGCCTGATTGCGGGCGAGCTTCTTGATGAAGGAGAAGATGTAGTCCCATCGGCCGGCATTGAGGCCCGCCATGTGGTCCTTCAACTCGAACAGGATCTCGTCCATCTCGAAGGCCGCGGGCAGCGTCTCAATCAGCACGGTCGCCTTGATCGTGCCCTTCGGGATGCCCAGCCGATCCTGCGCATGAACAAAGACGTCGTTCCACAGCCTCGCCTCCAGATGGCTCTCCATCTTCGGCAGGTAAAAATAGGGGCCCGAACCCTTGGCGAGCGCCGCCTTCGCATTGTGGAAGACGTAGAGGCCGAAGTCGAACAACGAGCCGGACATGTCTTCGCCGTCGACCTGAACGTGGACCTCGGGCAGGTGCCAGCCGCGCGGACGCGGGATGATCACCGCGACCTTGTCCTTCATCGCATAGGACTTGCCGGAGGTCGGATCGGTGAAGGCCAGCGTGCCGGCCCATCGATCCTTGAGGTTGATCTGGCCCTCGATCTGGTTGGCCCAGGTCGGCGAGTTGGCATCCTCGAAATCGGCCATGAAGCACTTGGCGCCACAGTTCAGCGCGTTGATGACCATCTTGCGGTCGACCGGTCCGGTGATCTCGACGCGGCGGTCCTGAAGGTCGGCAGGGATCGGCGCCACCGTCCAGGCGCCGTCGCGGATGTGCTTCGTCTCGGGCAGGAAGTCCGGCAGCACGCCCGCATCGAACTGCTTCTGCCGTTCGGTGCGAACCTTCAGCAGGCGCTTGCGCGTCTCGTTGAACGTGCGCTGAAACTCCACGACGAAGGCGATGGCCTCCGGCGTCAGGACTTCATCATAGCGCGGGCCCATGGGCCCCTTGATCTCGACACCTGGCATGGTCATGGGCGGTCTCCTCGCTGAAGGCGCTTTTCTTGATGGAGCAATCGTAGCGGAGTTCGGCCTTTGACAGAATGGACGAAGATGATGAGGACTTATTCCAATTGAACACATAATAGCGGGGGGCTTGCGGGCTGAGCGGCGCGCGGCTGGATTTAACGCGTGCAGCCGTCTATGGGCTGTCCGCCCGCCCTCACGACCGAACCATGGCCCATATCAGCGCAATCGACACCTATTCCTTCACGCCGGACGACCTGCGCGTGGCGGACCGCCGTCCCGGTATCTCCGCCTTCGTCCGCACGAAGAATGGGGCGGATTTCCTCGCGCCGACCATTCGCAGCCACGCGCCCTATGTCGACGAGATCGTCGCCGTCTTCAACCAGTGCACCGACGGCACCGAGGCGGTGCTGGCGGCGCTTCAGGATGAACTCGGCCCCGACAAGCTCAAGCTCTTCCACTATCTGCCGCGGGTGCATCCGCCGGGCTCCAGGGAGCACGCCGTGGAGCCGGGCCATTCGCCGCACAGCGTGGTGAACTACTCGAACTTCGCCCTGTCGCGCACTACGCGCCGCATCGTGGTGAAGCTCGACGACGACCACATCGCCTTCGAGCGGGGGCTCGCGCCGATGGTGGAGGCGCTGCGGCGCGACGGTCTCGCGCCGGGCCGGATGAACTGCTTCTCCGGCCTCAATCTGGTGCGCGACGAGGACGGCGCCGTCGGCATCCATGCCGGCACGCCCTTCTCCGGCAATGGCGACATCGGCTTCTTCGCCATGACGCCCGACGCCTATTTCGTCCACGACCGGCGGTTCGAGGATTTCCGCAAGTATCACTTCCGCCGCGTCTTCGCCGGCTTCGCCTACTGGCACATGAAATATCTGAAGACCGGCCTCGGCTTCGCCAACTACGAGATCGAGAGCGGCCGCAACCGGCGCTTCGAGAAGAAGGAACGCGCCTTCCACCGCAGCCGCGAGGTCGTCACCGTCGCCGAGCTCCGGGCCTCCATGCCGCGCCTCAGGGCGAGCGTCATGCGCCTCATTCCCTTCGACAAATGGGCACTGATCGGCAATCGCGCGCTGGCCATGGCGGCCGGAGCCGTGACGGACGAGGACCTCGCGGCATTCATCGGGCGCTATGGCCTCGGCGATGCCATCCAGGCGGAGGCCGGCGCCACCGCCGATTGAGGCCGGCAACCCCGCAACGCCTACTCTGCGGCTTTCGGTGCCGGACCGGGTCTTCGGGCAAAGCCTGTGGTGGCCAACGCCTCCGGCACCGGCCCGCCGGTCGCCCAGTCCAGAAGCTCGACCGTGTGGACGATGGGCACCGGACGCTCGCGCACCTCATAGCCCTTGGCGATCTGGGTGATGCAGCCGATGTTGCCGGCGGCGATGATGTCGGGCCGGGTCTTGTCGAGATTGCCGATCTTGCGGTCGCGCAAGGCTTCGGCGATCTCCGGCTGCATGATGTTGTAGACACCCGCCGAGCCGCAGCACAGGTGCCCCTCTGGCGGCTCCTTCACGGTGAAGCCGGCAGCTTTCAGCAGCAGTTTCGGCTCGTCCTTGATCCCTTGCCCATGCTGCATCGAGCAGGCGGAGTGGTAGGGAACGAAGATGCCCTTCGGCGCCGCCTCCGGCGGGCCGAGCGTCGTCAGATATTCGGTCACGTCCTTCGCGATCGCCGACACCCGCGCCGCCTTCTCCGCATAGGCGGGGTCGTCGCGGAACATGAAGCCGTAGTCCTTGATCGTCGTGCCGCAGCCGGATGCCGTGATGACGATGGCGTCGAGGCCAGGACCGTCCATCTCGGCGATCCACGCGTCGATGGTGCGCTTCGCCTGGGCGTGGCTCTGGTCCTCGCGTCCCATGTGATGGACGAGCGCGCCGCAGCAGCCCTCGCCCTTTGCGAAGGCCACCTCCACGCCGAGGCGGGTGAGAAGGCGTAGCGTCGCCTCGTTGATCGAGGGCTGCAGCACCGGCTGGGCGCAGCCCTGCAGCAGAACGACACGGCCGCGCCGTGTCCCCTGCGCGGCATGCACGCCGCCACGGTCGAGATGCGAGCGGCCCGGCAGCCGGTCGGGCGACAGGCCGATCATCGCCCGCGTACGCCGGAGGACGCCGATCCTCCCGGCCATCGGTCCCGCCGCCTTGCGTGACACGGCGACCGCCGCCCGTCCCTTCCAGCGCAGCACCGAGACGACCGAGAGCGCCTTCTTGGCGAGGAAGCCTCCGGCCAGCGCCAGCCGGAACCGGTTCGGATAGGGCAGGATGTTGGCGAGCACCGCCCGCATCAGCCTGTCCTGCCACGGCCGCTTGTAGGTCGCCTCGATATGGGCGCGGGCATGGTCGACAAGGTGCATGTAATGCACACCCGACGGGCATGTGGTCATGCAGGAGAGACAGGAGAGGCAGCGGTCGACATGCTTCACCACCTCGGGCGTCGCCGGCTGCCCCGTCTCGAACATCTCCTTCATCAGGTAGATGCGGCCGCGCGGCGAATCGAGCTCGTCGCCGAGCAGCTGGTAGGTTGGGCAGGTCGCTGTGCAGAAGCCGCAATGCACGCAGGTCCGCAGGATCTTCTCCGAGGCCGCCATGGCCGGATCGGCGAGCTGGGCAAGGCTGAAGTTCGTCTGCATGGCGCCTCAGACCCCCGGATACATGCGGCCGGGATTGAGCAGCCCGTCCGGATCGAAGCTCGATTTCATCTTGCGCTGGATCGCCATCAGAGGGCCGGCCGGCGGCGAGAAGACATCGACGACGCCGCGTACCGCCTCGGGTGCATGCACCAGCGTCGCGTGGCCGCCGGCGGCCCCGGCAGCGGCATGAACCCGGCCGGAACCGGCATCACCCGCGGCAGAGACACCCGCCCAGACGAGGCCGCCGCCCCAGTCCATCAGCAGGCGCGGGGCGAGGGCCGCCAGCGCTGCGACAAGGGCAGGCGCGCCGCTCGGCGGCACCGAGATGCGCCACACAGCCTCATCCGTACCGGCGAATATGGCGGCGTCGCGGATGTCGGGCCACTGGCTTTCCGAGCCGCCGGCCTCCATCACCTCGACCGCGCCGAACGGCGCGAGAAGGCGCGACAGCGCGTCTGTGCGATAGGCGAGCGATGCGGCAAAGCCCTCGATGCGGATCAGCGTGCGGGCCGCGTCAGTCCCCGCAGCAGGCACATGCGCCGCGCCGGTCGGCTCGAAGGGTGAGCCGAGGGCCGCCGACAGCGCCTCCACGGCGCGCGGAATGGACAGGCCGGAGAGCACCAGCGTGCGCTCGCCCTCCGCCTTCGGCAGCACCTTGAAGCAGACCTCGTGGAACACGGCGAGGGTGCCGAAGGAGCCGGCCAGCGCCTTCACGAGGTCGAGGCCGGTGACGTTTTTCATCACGCGGCCGCCCGACTTCACGTCCTCAGCCAGACCGTTGACGAACTTCAGGCCGATCATCGAGTCGCGGGCAGCGCCGAGATTGATCCGCGCCGGTCCCGAGACGTTAGCGGCCGCGACGCCGCCGATGGTCGGCTCGCCGGTTGTCCCGTAGAGCCGGCGATGGTCCATCGGCTCGAAGGGCAGGCGCTGACCCCTGGCTGCGAGCGTCTCCGTCACCTCCCGCAGCGGTGTCCCCGCCATCGCGGCGACGACGAGTTCCGCCGGCTCGTAGAGCGTGATGCCCGTGAGATTCGCCGTCGAGACGGTCGCGGCCGCCTGCACCGGCCGGCCGAGCCCCGAACGCGTCCCGCCGCCGGTGACGGCGAGCGGCTTGCCGGCCCGGCGCGCATCGGCAACGACCTCGGCGAGTTCGGCGGGGGAAGAGGGAGCGTGGAGGGTCATGCGGCCTCGCGCTTCTCGTCGCGCGGCGCGTCCAGTGGGAACACCTTGGCCGGGTTGAGAATCCATTTCGGGTCGAGCGCGGTCTTGATGCGGGTCTGCTGCAGCAGGTCAACCTCGGTGAACTGTTCGCGCATCAGGTCGCGCTTCTCGATGCCGACGCCGTGCTCGCCGGTCAGGCAGCCGCCGAGCTGGACGCACAGTCTCAGGATGTCCTCGCCGGCATGCTCCGCCTTCACCTGCTCGGCGGGGTCGTTGACGTTGAACATCACGAGCGGGTGCAGGTTGCCGTCGCCGGCGTGGAAGACATTCGCGACGCGCAGGCCGTATCCCTTCACGATGCGGTCGATGCCCTCCAGCACGTCCGGTAGGCGGCCCGTCGGAATGGTGCCGTCCATGCAGATATAGTCGGCGACGCGGCCGGTGGCTCCGAAGGCCGACTTGCGTCCTTTCCAGATGGCGGCCGTCTCCATGGCGGATTTCGATTCCTTCACCACCGCCACGTCGTGTCGCCGCGCGATCTCGACGATGCGCGCCAGCATGGCCTCCATCTCGGCCTCCGATCCCTCGACCTCGATGATCAGCATCGCCTCGACGTCGAGCGGATAGCCCGCCTTGGCGAAGGCCTCGCAGATGTGGATCGCCTCGCGGTCCATGTACTCGATGGCGACCGGGATGATGCCGGCGCCGATGATGTCGGAGACGGTCTGGCCGGCCTGGGAAATCTGGTGGAAGCCGAACAGCACGGGCCGCGCGCCCTCCGCCTGCCGAAGGATGCGGACGGTCACCTCGGTGACGACGCCGAGCTGGCCTTCCGAGCCGACGAGCAGGCCGATCAGATCGTAGCCGGGCGAGTCGAGAGCACCGCCGCCGATCTCGACGATCTCGCCCTCCACTGTCACCAGCTTCAGGCCGAGGATGTTGTTGGCGGTGACGCCATATTTCAGGCAGTGGGCGCCGCCCGAGTTCATCGCGACATTGCCGGCGATGGTGCAGGCAAGCTGGCTCGACGGGTCGGGCGCGTAGAAGAAGCCGGCATGGGCGACCTCGCCGGAGATGGCGAGGTTGGTGATGCCGGCCTGGACCCGCATGGTGCGGTCGGCGAAGTTCGTCTCGATCACCCGGTTCATCTTGGCGACTCCGAGCACCACGGCGTCCTCCTGCGGGATGGAGCCGCCGCAGAGCGAGGTTCCGGCGCCGCGCGCCACCACCGGCACGCCCTCGGCGTGGCAGAAGGCCATGATCGCCGCGACCTGCTCGGTCGTCTCCGGCAGCACGACCACCATGGGAAGTCGCCGGTAGGAGGTCAGCGCGTCGGTCTCGAAGGCGCGCCGCTCGTTCTCCTCGGTGATCACTCCTTCGCCGGGAACGATCGCCTGCAGCGCGGCGATGACGCGGCCGCGCTTCGCCAGCACGTCTGGCCGCGGCGCGGGAAAGGCTATGGCCATGACGTCCTCCTTATGGTGGGGTCGGCCCTGCATCGGGCAAGTGCGTCCTTCGAGGCTCGCTGCCGCTCGCACCTCAGGATGAGGAGGTCGAAGATCGGCATCAGCGCTGGATGAGGCTGGACTGGCGCGGGCCCCCCGGCCCGGATGCCGAAATCAACCCTCCTCATCCTGAGGTGCGAGGGCCAGGCCCGAGCCTCGAAGGACGCAATTCCCGGATGAAGAGCCCCTCCCGGCTGGAATGATTTCAAACGACTATACGCCGGTTCCCCACTGGCGGAATGGTGCGCTTGCGGTCAAGATTGTTTCCCGTCTGGAAAGAATGGGGATGAGTTTTTGACGCCGCTCGCCGATCTTGAGGTCTTCGCCCGCGTCGTCACCGCAGGCGGCATGTCAGCGGCAGGCCGCGAGATGGGCCTGTCGCCTGCCGTCATCTCCAAGCGTATCAAGCGGCTGGAGGAGCGGCTCGGCACCCGTCTGCTCCAGCGCACGACGCGGCAATTGTCCCTCACCGAAGCCGGACAGGGCTACTACGAGCGCGTCGTCGCCATCCTCGCCTCCATCGACGAGGCGGAGACCTTCGTCACCCGCCGTTCGAACCTCGCCCGCGGCACGCTGCGTGTCTCGGCGCCCACCTCCTTCGGCCGGCTGCACATCGCTCCGCACCTGCGCCCCTTCCTCGCCGCCAATCCCGACCTCGTCGTCCATCTCGAACTGTCCGACAGCTTCGTCGACATCGTCGCCGAGGGCTATGACGTCGCGATCCGCATCGGCGAACTCGACGATTCCTCCTTCGTCGCCCGCCGCCTCGCTCCCAATCATCGGCTTCTTGTCGCAACGCCCGGCTATCTCGCGGCCCATGGCCGGCCTGCGACCCTCGGCGATCTCGCCGGGCACGCGCTGCTCTCCCACAACGCCGACATCTGGCGGCTCGAGGGGCCGGACGGCCTGCAGGTCGTGCGTCTGCACGGACCCCTGCGCACCAACTCCTCCGAGGTCATCCGCGAGGCGGTGCTGGCCGGCATCGGCATCGCGCTGCGCTCCACCTGGGACGTTGGACCGGAACTTCAGGACGGCCGGCTCGAGGTGGTGCTGCCGCAATGGCGGGCCTCGCGACGCGTCGCTGTGCATGCCGTCTATCCCACCCGCCGCTTCCTGCCGCAGAAGGTCCGCGTCTTCGTCGACTGGCTCGCCGGCCTCTACGGGCCGGTTCCCTATTGGGACCGGGGGCTCGACCTTGCGCCGCGGGAAGGCTAGAGGCTTGGCGACAAGGGTTCGATGGATGCCCTGCATCTTGGCAGTGCGTCCTTCGAGGCTCGCCATGGCATCAAGCCATGGCTCGCACCTCAGGATGAGGACCGGGGAGGACTGCATCGGTGTGATCGCTGCGACTGTTCGCAGCCTTCTCACATGACAGTCTCGGCCATCCTCATCCTGAGGTGCGAGCCCCCGGCGATGCATCAGCATCGTCCGGAGGCGAGCCTCGAAGGACGCAGTGTCCGGGCTGCAGGACCCAGCCCGATCGATGCCATTCACCCGGAACTCCGCATGACGCGCGCCCTGTCCGATCTCGATCTCCAGCTTGCCGAGTTGCTCGGCGCAGCCGGCTTTGCGCGCTCCGAGCCGTCGCTGCTGATCGCCGCCGACCTCGTGCGCGACCTCGTCGGCGAGGCGCTCGCCCGCCGCCTGTTCCTGACCAGCGACGCGGACGGCAACGAACTGTGCCTGAGGCCCGACTACACGATCCCCGTCGTCCAGGCCCATCTGGAAGGCCCGCGGGCCGGCGAGGCGGCCGCCTATTCCTACCTCGGCCCCGTGTTCCGCCATCGCCCCGGCATGGCCGGCGAGTTCAACCAGGCCGGGATCGAACTCCTCGGCCGTACCGATCGCGAGGCGGCCGAGGCCGAGGTCGTGGCGCTCGCCCTCAAGGGAGCCCGGCTCTACACCGATGGGCCGCTCAGCCTCGCCATAGGCGACGTCTCGATCTTCATGGCGCTCGTCGCCGCCCTCGGGCTTCCGCCGGCATGGCGACGCCGCCTCGCCAAGGACTTCCGCCGCTCCGGCATGCTGGAGGGAGACCTGAAGCGCCTGGCCGAGCCGGCCCGCACCGGGCCGACCCATTCCGGTCTCCTCGCCGCACTTGAGGGATCGGACCCGCAGGCGGCGCGCGCCCTCGTCGCCGATCTCCTGTCGATTGCCGGCATCACCACGGTCGGCGGTCGCTCCGCCGCCGATGTCGCCGAGCGCTTCCTGGAGCAGGCGGCTCTCGGCACCGGCGGGCTCAGTCCCGGCAAGGTCGCCGTGGTGGAGAAGCTGCTCGCCATCGACACCGACGCCGCTTCCGCCGAGGCGCAGATCAGGGACCTTGCGGCCGGTGCCGGGCTGGACATGGGCGAGGCCATCGATCGCCTGGCGCGGCGCAGCCGGCTCCTCGCCAGTGCCGGGATCGATCTTGCCGCCGCGCGGTTCTCCACGCGCTTCGGCCGCGACGTCGACTATTACACGGGCCTCGTCTTCGAGATCCACGACGGCTCGGGGCGCGAGAGCCGGCCGCTGGTCGGCGGCGGCCGCTACGACCGCCTCACCGACATGATGACCGCCAAGCTGGGGCTCGACCTCAGGGTGCCGGCGGTCGGCTGCGCCTTCTGGGTGGAGCGCCTCGCCGTGGCGGGAGGCCGCGCATGACCGACGCCCCGCTCGTCTTCGCCATTCCCTCCAAGGGCCGCATCCTGGAATCGGCGCAGGGGTTCCTCGACCGCGCCGGGCTGAAGCCGGTGCAGGGCCGCGGCGCCCGCGACTATCGCGGCACCATCCCGGGCCTCGACCAGGTCGAGGTCGCCTTCCTTTCGGCCTCCGACATCGCGCGCGAACTGGCGGCCGGCACCGTCCATCTCGGCCTCACCGGGCTCGATCTGATGCACGAGGCGACGCCCGAGCCGGAGGATCGTCTCGTCTCGCTGACGCCGCTCGGCTTCTCGCGCGCCGACGTCGTGGTGGCGGTGCCGCAGGCCTGGATCGACGTGACGACCATGGCGGATCTCGACGACGTGGCGAGCCAGTATCGCGCGCGCCACCGCTCGCGCATGCGCGTCGCCACCAAATACCTGAACCTCACCCGCGCCTTCTTCGACCGCCACGGCATCGCCGACTACCGCATCGTCGAATCCGCCGGCGCCACTGAAGGCGCGCCGGCCGCCGGGGCGGCCGAGCTCATCGTCGACATCACCACCACGGGGGCGACGCTCGCCGCCAATGCGCTGAAGGTGCTGGACGATGGCGTGATCATGAAGTCGGAGGCGCATCTCGTCGCCTCGCGCACGGCCGCTTGGGGCGCGGGTGCGCTGGCCTGCGCCCGCGACATGCTGGACCGCATCGCCTCGCAGGCCCGCGCCCGCAAGGTCAGGGAAGTGCGCACCCGCTTCGCCGCCGCCGATGCGGCGCTGCTGGATGAGGCGCGTGCGCAATTCGGTGTCGAGGCGCCCTTCGGCGGGCCGACCTCGTCGGGCATGCTGACGTTGCACTGCCCGCCGCAATCGCTGTTCGGGCTTGCCCGCTTCCTCAGGGAGCGCGGCGCGGATACCGTCTCCGTCACCGAACTCGACTACGTCTTCTCGCGCGACAACCCGCTCTACGAGACGCTGGTCGCCGCGCTGGGGTGAGGCTCAGACCGCATCAGTCGAGGTCACGACGAAGGTCTGCATCTCGCCGTCCTCGTCGCGGATCGAGACATACTCGCCGATCTGGAAGGCGTGATCGCCAAAGCGGAAGCCCGCCTCGTCGTCATCATCCGCCGTCGGGTCATAGTCGAAGGTCCAGGTCGCGCCCTTGGCGCCACCCGGCTTGTGGACGAGCAGGCCGTGCTGGTCGTCCTCGCCCTGCCAGAAGCGCCGCACCTTGCACAGCGCCCGGTGCTCCTTCCAGGCGGAAAGGTCGATGCGCCCGGCCGCGTCGAGTGGCGCGACGAACTCGTAGCCGTGCAGCTTCGACCCCTCCGGATAGCCCGGCGAGCGCGCCATGTTGAGACGGATGCGGTGGAAGCCCCGGGGGAGAGTTGTCATGTCGCGATACCTCTGAATGGAACCGTCTCTTCATGGGGCCGCGACGGTAGCTGCGCCTTGATCGGGGTCAAGTCGGCCACCCGTCACGGAAAGCCGAGCGCCCGCACGGCGATGACTGCGCCCATCCCAGCCGCAAGCGCGGCGATGTCCTTGCGGATGAAGATCATCGCGGCCGCGGCGCTGGCGACCCCGATCCAGGCCGAGAGGCCGCCGCGCACCGCCAGCGGCACGACGGTGGCGATGATGATGGCGCCGGGCAGCGCCTCCAGCGCGGCGCGCAGGAAGGGCGTCAGCGGCACGCGGCTCATGATCCAGTAGCCCGCGAAGCGGACGACATAGGTCGCCGCCGCCATGGCGAG
>CAZEZD010000060.1:0-11177 GCA_964516115.1 uncultured Hyphomicrobiales bacterium | reverse complement strand
GGGTCAGCATGTTCTCGTAGACGCGCGGCGGCGCGAAGGCATAGGACGTCCCGATTTCGCGGCGATCCTCCACCACGGTCTCGGCACTTTCCGGACAGTTCACGCAGAAGCCGAGGACATAGGACTGGGCGTAGGAGAAGATGTTGTCGCCGACCCAGGCGAGCGGCAGATAGGCGATCGTCTCCTCGGTCTCGGTCAGGTGGTCGAAAAGCCCGCCGTTCCTCGCCGAGACGATGACGTTGTCGTTCGACAGCATGACGCCCTTGGGGCGGCCGGTGGTGCCGGACGTGTAGAGCATGATGGCAAGGTCCGCCCCCTTGCCGAGGGCGATCGCCTCGTCGAGGGCCTTGACCTTGGCGCCGTCCGCGCCGGCCTTGCGGCCGATCTCCTGCACCTCCTCGAACGAGTGCATGTGCGAATGGTCGTAGTCCCTGAGGCCGCGCGGCTCGTCGTAGATCACATGCGAGAGGTGCGGCAGGCGTTCGGACACGGACAGGAGCTTGTCGACCTGCTCCTGGTCCTCGACCATGGCCATCGAGGCCTCGGCATGCTCCAGGACATAGGCCATCTCGTCGGCGACCGAGTCGGAATAGACCGGGACCGGCACGCCGCCCCAGGACTGGATCGCCGCCATCGACCAGTAGAGCTTCGGCCGGTTACGCCCGACGATGGCAACCTTGTCGCCGCGCTTCAGCCCGAGTTCCCCGAGGCCGAGGGCGAAGTCGCGCACTTCTCGCGCCACGTCCGCCCAGGTCCAGGTGCGCCAGATGCCGAGATCCTTGTGGCGCATGGCGGGGCGCGTCGCGAAACGCGTCGCGTTCAGCGCGAGCAGCTTCGGAAATGTGTCGTGGGCGCCTGATGCGGCGCGCGCGTCGGCGTGGTTGGCCACGGCCGGCGTCCTCCCTGTTTTCCTCGTCCGGTTGGTCCCGAAGGACCCGCCGGCATTCCCTCTCACGACCCTTTGTCGGGTTCTGTAGTGCTCTGGCCGTCCCGCGCGAGGGGACCGGTCGAAGTCGAGCGGATAGTTGAACGCGCGGTCGATGAAATCAAGGGGACCAATGGCTAAGGTCGGCTCGGCCGGACGACGGATGGCATAGGAACACGCCGTGAAGGCGGCGCCAGCGGGAGACAAGGGCGCTTCCATGCCGATTTCCTTCAAGAATCCCTCAGCCGGCATGCTAGGTGGGAAGCCATGACGGGCTCCCCCTCCAAGGCCGCCACCATGGGCATCGCCCCGCTTGCGCGCGGCGAGAGAACCCATTTCTTCGCGGCCAGCCGCTTCGGCGGCATCGACTGCCTCAGCGCCACCTTCCGCACCCACGTCTATCCGCCGCACAGCCACGACACCTATGTCGTCGGCACCATCGAGACAGGAGCCGACGCGGTCTCCGCGCGTGGCTTCAAGGGGCATGCGGGCCCGGGGGATCTCGTCTTCATCATGCCGCAGGACGTCCACGACGGAGCGCCCGTGGAGGGTGGCTACTCCTATCGCATGAGCTATCCGGGCGAGGACTTCATGCGAATGGTCGCCGAGGCGGTGGGGCGCAAGCCGGTCAGCGGCGCGCCCTTCTTCCGGGCGCCGGTCGTCCACGACCCTGAGGGCGCGCGGCTCTTCTCGGAGGCGCATCGTGTGCTCGAGGCAGGACAGGATGGCCTCGCCGGCGAGGAACTCCTTCTGCGCGCCTATGCGCGGGCGCTCGTGCTCCATGCCGGCCTCGCCGAGGCGGATGTGACCGGCGAGGCCCGGCCGGTGGGCCGCGTTCGCGCGTTGATCGAGGCGCGCTACGCCGAAGACCTCAGCCTGACGGAGCTCGCAGGGGAAGCCGGCTACTCGACACACCACCTCATCAGGGCCTTCCGCCGCGAGGTCGGCATCACCCCGCATGCCTACCTGATCGACGTCAGGGTGCGCCGCGCACAGGACCGGCTGCGGGCCGGCTGGGCCCCGGCGCGGGTCGCGGCCGATGTCGGCTTTGCCGATCAGGCCCATCTGACCCGGGCCTTCCGGGCGCGGATCGGTGTGCCACCTGCCACCTATCGCCGGGCGGTGATGGTCTGATCACAAGCGGCAGCACAATGCCGATTTCGTTCAAGAACCATCCTCGCCGCTCTGCGATTCTGTGGTCATGAGCCGCACTGCCCCCTCCCCCCTGTCCGAGTTTCGCGACGGCGTTCTCGAACTCCTGCCCGCCATGGTCGCCGCCGCGCCGATCGCGCTGCTCTATGGCGCTATCGCCACGACCAAGGGGCTGTCGCCTCTCGAGGTCACGCTGTCGTCGGGCCTGATCTTCGCCGGCGGCGCGCAGCTCGCCGCCATCGAGTTGTGGTCGACGCCGGTGCCGCTGGCCGCCCTCGTCCTCTCCACCTTCCTCATCAATGCGCGCTATCTGCTGATGAGCGCTTCGCTCGCCCCCAAGGTTGCCCATCTGTCTTTTCCGGGCCGCCTCCTCGGTTTCCACGTGCTCGCCGACGAGAACTGGGCCTTGGCGGAACGGCGCGCCATGCGCGGCCCGATCACCGCCGCCTATTTCTTCGGCTCGGGGGCCGTGTTCTGGGTGAACTGGGTGGCCTGGTCCTGGGCCGGCACCATTCTCGGCCCCCTGCTCGGCGATCCGCGCCGCTTCGGTGCGGACTTCGCCTTCACGGCGATCTTCATCGGCCTTGTGGCCGGGTTCGTCACCACCACCCGCGCCGGCATTGTCGTCGTCACCAGTGCCGTGGCCGCGACCGCAGCCTTCATCGCGTTTGGCTCACCCTGGCATGTGCTCGCCGGTGCGCTGGCGGCATGGCGGCGGCGGTGCTCGCCTGGCGGCCCGATGCTGCAGAGGCCGGCGCATGAGCCTCGATCCCGTGACACTCGCCGCCATTCTCGGCATGGCGCTCGCGACCTATGGCTGCCGGCTGGCAGGACTGCTGCTGGGAGGGCGGCTGGCCCTCTCGGGCCGGGCGCAAGCGGCCATGGATGCGATTCCCCCGGCCGTTCTGACCGCCGTCATCGCTCCCACCCTGCTCGCAACCGGCTGGCCCGAGACCGTCGCGGGCGCCCTGACGATCCTCGCGGCCATGCGCCTGCCGCTGCTCGCGGTGATCGGGATCGGCGTCGTCAGCGTCGTGGCCTTGCGGGCGCTGGCGGGCTGACGGGACGATCCTCCGCAGAAGCCTGCGCCACCCAGCCCAGGACGCGACGGTGCAGCGCGCCGCTCTTGTCGATGTTCAGGTGATTGATGCCGGCCATGTCGCGCAGGTCCTGGTTCTCCAGGAGCCCCGCGAAGGCAGGTCCACGGTTCACCGGAACGGCCCATCCGTTGTTCGACTGGAACAGATTGACGACCCGCTTCGCGCCGCCCCGCAGTTCCTGACGGGACGTCGGGTCGAAGGTGACAATCAGCGAGACCGGGGCGGCGCCGGCCGCCTGCACACGGTTGGCGATGCGGATGGCCGCATCGGCCCCCAGCGAGTGCCCGATCAGCACGACTGTCTCGCCCGGAGCAGCCTGCCGCCGGGCGATGATCTCCGCCGTCAGGGCGTCCGCACTGGCCGGGCCATAAACCCGGGCGGCGTGCCCGTCACGGCGCAGATGACTGCCGAGACGATCCATTCCGAGGGAAAAGACCTCGAAGAGGCCGCGGATCAGGAAGATGCGGGCCGGTTGCCTCTCCTGCGCGGTGGCCGGGGCAACCGCGGCGCGTTGGGCCAAAGCCGGTGCCGCAAGGCCGCAGAGGCCGCTTGCCAGAGCGGCGGCGGCAAGGCGCGTGACGATCCGGTTCATGCTCTTCCCCGCGAGACAGTGATTCCGCGAAGCCTTCGGCGATGCAGGCTGAACGCGGGCTGAACCCTCAGCCCCGCGGACGTCCGAGCCCCGCTGCGATTGCGATGCCCGAGGCCACGATGAGACCTATACCGGCGAAGGTGAGAACATCCGGACGCTCGGCGAAGAAGATCATGCCGATGATGAGGGCGAAGGCCGTCTTGGTGTAGTTGAAAGGTCCGACCTGCGAGACGGGCGCGAGGCGGAACGCCGTGATGATCGCAGCCTGGCCGCCCGCCAGCAGCAGGCCCGCGAGCCCGATCATCAGCGTCTGCTGCACGCCCATCGGCGCGAGACCCTGGATCACCGCCAGCGCCAGCGCCGCCACCATGACCACGCTGACGGTGGAGAAGGTCACCGTCGCCGAGGAGATGTGGGCGGGCAGGAACTTGACCGTGATGTCGCGGAACACGAAGCAGACCGTGGTGGCGAGGACGAGGCCGATGGCCGGATCGAAGCCCGTCGAGAACGGCCGGGCGATGAGCACGATGCCGGCGAAGCCGCAGATGACCACCATCCATTGCACCGGCGTCACCTTCTCGCCGAGGACGAGAACCGCGATGGGCAGCAGGAACAGCGGCATGGACTGCGAGACGGCCGTGACGTCGCCGATCGGCATCCGCCACAGCGCCTGGAACAGGAAAAAGACGGCGAGGCCTTCCGCCAGCGACCGGCCGACGACCAGCGGGTGCCAGTAGCCGCGCAGCGACAGGCGCGCGCCGGAGAGGACGTACCAGGCGGCCACCCCGAGCGTGGCGAAGATGCCGCGCACGCCGAGCGACTGCGCCACCGTCATCGATCCCATATGGGCCTTCACAATGGCGTCGTTGGTGGCGAAGAGCAGCATGGCGAGCGTCATCAGCCCCATGCCGAGACGCAGGTTGCGCGGATCGGAGGGTGAACTCACGCGACGCCCGCCCGCAGCAGGTCATGCACATGCAGGATGCCGACAGGACGGCCGTCCTCGACCGCAAAGAGTGCGGTGATCTTCAGCCGGTTGACGAGGTCGAGGACCTCGCTGGCGAGTTGGTCGGGCCGCGCCGTCTTCGGCCCGCGCGTCATCACCTGCTCGACGGGAAGGGCGAGGAGGTCGGCCTTCATGTGGCGGCGCAGGTCGCCGTCGGTAACGATCCCGGCGAGGCGCCCCCCGGCATCGACGATGCCGCAGCAGCCGAAGCCCTTGGCGGTCATCTCGATCAGCACCTCGCTCATCGGCGTGCCGAGGGCCTTCAGCGGCAACGCCTCACCCGCATGCATGACGTCTCTCACCTGCGCGAGCACAGCGCCCAGCTTGCCGCCGGGGTGGAAGGTGCGGAAGTCGGCGGCGGTGAAGCCGCGCTCCTCGAGCAGGGCGATGGCGAGGGCGTCGCCGATGGCGAGTTGCATCAGCGTCGAGGTAGTGGGGGCGAGACCGTTCGGACAGGCCTCCTCGGCCCGCGGCAGGTCGAGCACCACGTCGGCCGCCTTGCCGAGCGCCGACTCGCCGGCTGCGGTGATGGCGACGAGGCCGACGCCGAAGCGGCGGGAGAACGCGACGAGGTCGCGCAGTTCCACCGTCTCGCCCGACCAGGACAGCGCCAGAATCGCATCGTCGGCGGTCACCATGCCGAGATCGCCGTGGCTCGCCTCGCCCGGATGGACGAAAAAGGCCGGCGTACCGGTGGAGGCCAGCGTCGCGGCGATCTTGCGGCCTACATGGCCGGACTTGCCCATACCCGTGACGATGACGCGGCCGCGCACCTTCATCAGCAGGGCGACCGCGGCGGCGAAGGGTTCGCCGAGGCCGTTGGAGAGCGCGGCCTGGAGGGCGGCAAGGCCCGCAGCCTCCACCGAGAGGGTGCGAAGCGCCGAATCAAGGGCTGTCGAAAAGTGTGACTGCGATTCCATGGGTGCCTGACGGGCCGGACGGACGGCGAAGACCCCTGCCGGGACGGCGGCAGGAGGGCGGCACCGTCTAGCATGATGCGGCGCGGTACGCATCCTCGCTACCCGAGCACCTGTCCCGTCAACCGCGCGTTAACCACGGCCGTTTACCTCTCGTTGAGGAAATCCGCGGGGGACAGTCGCGTCTTGGGTCATACCGCCCGCCTGCTCTTGGGTGTCAGCGCCTTGGCGCTCGTCCTCGCCGGGACGGGCATGCCGGCGTTTGCCCAGCGCCTGCGGACCACGGCGCCGCCGGCGAGCGTCGGCGACGCAGCCTCCGACCAGGGCTGGCAGGGGCTCGGCCCCGTCGAGCCGCCGACATCCGATGCAACGACCGGCACCCGAAGCGATGCGGAGGCGGCCGGCCTGCGCACGGACCCGCCTCCGCCCGCGCCGGGCGAATCGCGCACCATAGCGGCCCAGCGCGAACGCCAGCGCGCCGAGGCCCGTCGCGCACCGTGGCTGAATCGGCCGACGCGCCCGTCGGCCCTGCCGCCCGATTCAGGGGTCGCCGCGCCCGCGCCGGTCACCACGCCCGCCCCCCGACAGACATCTCGCCCGGCTCCGATGGCCAACCGGCGGACCGGTCGCATGCCGCCGCGTCCGGCCGCCCCGGCGGCAGCCGCCGGGCAAACCGGACTGCGCACGCTGACTGCGGTCCCGCCCTCGGCCCGCGCCGCCAGCACTCTTGCGCCGAGCCGGGAGGACTCGCGCGCGCTCGACCGCGGCCTGCGTGGCGTCGCCCCGCCGCGGCAGCCCCGCCGGCCTGTCGATGTACCCATCGTCACCGAGCGCACGCAGCAACCATCGGGCCGGGTGCTTCCCAATGCCAATCCGCTCGGCCGCAACGTCGTCATCGACCCGCGAACCGGGGAGGTCATCTCCTACGACCGGCGCTCGCAGGCCGAGGCCGATCCCTTCGCGCCGACCGGCATCCGGCTCGGCAGTTTCATCGTGACACCGACCGTGGATGCGACGCTCGGTTATGATTCCAACCCGCGCCGACTCCCCTCCGGCGGCTCTGGATCGCTCTTCACCCAATCCTACGGCGAACTGCAGGCACGTTCCGACTGGTCCCGCCACGAGCTGACGGCCCGCATCCGTGGCACCTACTCCGCCTTCTTCTCCGATCCCGGCGTCAACCGGCCCGAGGTCAGCGCAACGGCCACCGGACGGATCGACGTGACGCGCGATACACGTCTCGAGGGCGAGGCGCGCTACGTCCTGAACACCAACTCGCCGGGGTCCTCGAACCTGCCGTCATCGCCGGACGGGCTGCGCAACCTGCCGCTCATCCACCAGTATGGTGCGACGGCGGGCGTCGTTCAGGACATCGGCCGCCTGCAGCTCTCGCTGCGCGGCACCTTCGACCGGTTTACCTACGACGATGCAGTCACGAATGCCGGCCTCGTGCTGCCGCAGTCAGAGCGCGACTACAACGCCTATGGCGGCCGCCTGAGGGCCTCCTACGAACTGTCGCCGGGCCTGCGGCCCTTCGTCGAGGTGGGGCTGGAGCAGCGCCGCTTCGACCGGCTCGTCTCGTCCGGCGGCACGCTGCAGGGCTCCACATCCACCACCTGGCGCATCGGCTCGACCTTCGAACTCACCCGGCTGCTGACCGGCGAGGTTTCTGCCGGCTATCTCGTCCGCGACAATCTGGAACCGACCTTCGGCGACATCGGCTTGCCGGTCTTCGACGCCTCACTGGTCTGGACCGCGACGGCGCTGACCACGGTTCGCCTGACTGCGAAATCGATGATCGACGAGAGCTTCACCACCGGCGCGTCCGGCATCGAGAAGCGCGACGTCTCGATCGAACTCGAACATGCCTTCCGGCGCTGGCTCACCGGCACGGCGCGGCTCGCCTACGGCCACGACAATTATCGCGGCACCGCCCGCGTCGACCAGCGCATGGTGGCCTCCCTCGGCCTCGTCTATCGGGCCTCGCGCAACCTGCAGATCCGCGGCGAGGTCCGACGCGAAACCCTTCAGTCCAATACGGCGAACCAGAGCTACTCGGCGAACGTCGTCCTGTTCGGGCTGAGGCTCCAGCGCTGAGCCTCAGCCCTTCAGGCGAGCGATCTCGGCCCTGAGCGGCCCCGCCAGATCGGTCCGGCGCAGCGCATAGGCGAGGTTGGCGGTGAGGAACCCCAGCTTGGTGCCGGTGTCGTGGATTTCGCCATCGAAGGTGAACCCGAAGAAGGGCAGGCGCTCCTTCAGCTTCAGCATGCCGTCGGTGAGCTGGATCTCGCCGCCCGCACCGCGCTCCTGCGTCTCCAGGATGCGGAAGATCTCGGGCTGCAAGATGTAGCGGCCGGAAATGGCGACGTTGGAGGGCGCTGTGCCCTTCGGCGGCTTCTCCACCATCTCGCCGATCTCGTAGCCGCCGCCGGCGGCCGGCTTGCCCTTGCCGATGATGCCGTACTGGTGCGTCTCGCTGTCGGGCACCTCGTAGCCCGCGACATAGTTGCCGCCGGTCGCGTTGTAGGCCTCGATCATCGCGGCGATGCAGCCCTTCGCGCCCGGCTTCGCCAGGTGCAGCATGTCGGGCAGCAGCAGCGCGAAGGGCTCGTCGCCGACGATGTCGCGGGCGCACCAGACGGCGTGGCCGAGCCCCAGAGGTTCCTGCTGGCGGGTGAAGGAGGTCGCTCCCGCCGCCGGAAGGTCGCGCTTCAGCTCCTCGATCTGCGCCGTCTTGGCGCGCGCGGCGAGCGTGGTGTCGAGTTCGAAGGCCTTGTCGAAATGATCCTCGATCACCTGCTTGTTGCGGCCGGTGACAAAGACGAAATGCTCGATGCCGGCCTCGCGGGCCTCGTCGACCACGTGCTGGATCACCGGCCGGTCGACGACGGTGAGCATCTCCTTCGGGATCGCCTTGGTGGCGGGCAGGAAGCGCGTGCCGAGCCCGGCAACGGGGAACACGGCCTTGCGGATGCGACGAACCATGAAGCAGACCTCGTGAGGAGGAACAAGAAAGGCGCGCTCTCATAGCGCAGCAAAGCTGAACGCCCGGTGAGCGTCGAGGTTCCCGTCAGACCGCTGGAAGTCCGCGGGCGAGACGCCAGCCGCTCCACACGACGATCGCTACCAGGGCGAACCCGCAGAGCCCGTACCAGGCCATGTTGAACCAGTAGGAGACCGGCTGCTCATCTCTGTGGACGGATCGCCGCCACACCGCGAACATGCCGGTCCGCCAGCCCTCGAGAACCAGCCAGAAGCAAAGGCCGGCGAGGGGTGCCGCCAACAGGAGCGCCAGGATGAAGGGCGTCGCGGGATGGCCCGATGCGGCCGCAGCACCCGCATAGAGCGCAAGGCCGAGGCTGCCCGCCAGAAGGCCGGTCAGGGCGACACGGCGGAGGATGTCGCCGAGGCCCTCCGGCATGTGCGGCGGTCGGCTCACCTGTCGATGGCCGGCGCTGCGAGTTGCGGCGGATCGGCCTGGAAGGCGTTGAACACCATGTCAGGCGCCGAGGTGTTGTGCCGCGAGGCCGAGAGACGGCCGGCCCAGAGGTCGGTGGCATGGGCACGACGGAACGGCATGATCGCCTCCTCGCGCCAGCCCGGCGCATCCTTTTCGCGCACGGCGATGCGCGCGACGTCGGCGTTGAACTCGGTGACATACATCGAGCGCAGCGCCGCGAAGGGCGTTCCGGCGATGGGCAGCGCGAAAGCGACGTCAAGGCCGATGAGTTCCTGGTTGAGCGTCGACAGGCGCACCGTCGCGCTGTTGCCGTCCGGAAAGGTCAGGGTGAAGGTCTTGGTCTCCGGATCGAAGGCGACTTCCCTGATCTTCACAATGGGGCGGCCCTCGACCACGACGGGGCCGACGAGGAAGGACGAGCCATAGGCCGTCCAGCGCAGGTTGGAGGGAGGCAGCGGCCGGGCGCGCCAGTAGCCGTCGGTCGGATAGAGGACCAGCACCTCCTCGGCGCGGTCCTTGTAGCGGTACCAGAGCTGGACGAGGTGGATATCGCGCTCGACCCGGTCGCCGACCTTCACCGTGGTGTCAGAGGCGCGCCAGAAGCGCTGTTCGCGATAGCCGATGACCTGCCATTCGACCGTCTCGTAGAGGGTGATGCGCTGCGGCATCGGCTGGGCGAGGGCCTCCTCCTTCATCGGGCAGGCGGTCCAGTCGGGGGCGAAGCGATCGACCGTCAGCGAGCCGATATAGGCGGGATGGGCCGCCTCGACGCGGAAGGCGCGCACCTGCGGATTGGTCAGGTTGAGGGTGACGTTGTCCTTCTCGGCGCAGAGCACCGGCTCGGAGGCGTTGGTGATCTCCACCGGCAACCCGTCGAGGGAGGCGGCATGTGCAGCTGTTACGAACAGCAGGATGGCGGCAACAACGGCAAGGCGCATCGATCAGTCCTTCACGATCACCGCATAGACATCGCCGGAATTGGCCTCGTGGGGAAGGCCGGCAATGTGGCGCGCCATGTCGGCGGCCGACACGGGGGCATCGAAGGTCATGCACTGGCTCTCGCCGAGTGCCACGTTGAACCGATAGGCCCCGAGCGCCGCCAGCCGGTCGAGACAGGCCTGGGCGACGTCCCGCTGGATCGTCGTGAACTCGAAGGACAGCGCCGGCAGGGGCCGGGTCAGGCCCGCCAGCACGTCGTCCTCGAAGCCCTCGACGTCGACCTTCACGAAGTCCGGTACCCCATGGTCGGCAATGAGCCGGTCGAGGGTCAGGCAGGGCACGGTGATCTCGCGGTCCCAGACCTGTCCCTCCCAGCCGCCTGCTCCCGCCGCCGAAGCGACAAAAGCGGTGGAGGCCGTGGTGACGGTCGGATTGGCGGTGTTCACCTTCAGCGTCAATTCGCCTTCGGCGGCCCCGCAAGCCGCGCGCAACAGGGTGACGTCAGGGTCGCCCTCGAAGATCTGGCCGATGACGCCGGCAGGGCCGGGCTGGGGTTCCAGCGCCACCACGCGCGCACCGAGCCGGCGGAAGCTCGCGACCCGATCCCCGACATGGGAGCCGATGTCGAAGGCAAGGCCACCGGGTCCGACGAAACCCGCATAGAGCGCGTCCATGGCGGCGTTCTTGGCGGGGTCGCCGTGGTAGGTGACGACCGATCTCGCCACCGCGAGAACTTCAGCGATGCGCCGCTCGAGTTCGCTCATGACTGACGCGCCCGGGCGATCTCGTCCGGCATGGCGAATTCCTCCGGAATGCCGCAGAGGCGATGGCTGACGAAAAAGCGGCCGAGCGCCGGCGAGGCCGTGAGCACGGCGAAGGGAACCGCGATCAGGAACCCGGCGGTCAGCGGCAACGACCACAACGCCGCGGCCGGCGAGGCGAGCCACAGAAGCCCGAACACCGCCCAGCCGAAGGCCATCTGCGGCCAGAAGGCCTCCCAGGCCTCGCGCCACGACAGCGCCATGGCGTCACGCTGCTGGCCGCCCCAGGTCACCGACTTGCCAAAGGCGAGGCCGATCATGAAGA
>CAZEZD010000059.1:0-11181 GCA_964516115.1 uncultured Hyphomicrobiales bacterium | reverse complement strand
GCCATATCCATTCGCCATTGCCGTTCCAGATCTGCAGGCCCTGGGCGTCATGCACCCCGCCGCGCACATCATCGACATTGGTTCTGTCGTTGGGGGCGAAGAGATAGTTGGCCGTCATCGGCGCAACGCCGACATGCGGCAGGTCGACCCGCGGAAACAGGGTCACCTCCACGTCGCAAACGGTGGAATCGCCGGGCCTGACAGCGAAACGGTAGAGCCCGGTGACACTGTCCGAATCGAGCAGGGCGTGAACGACGATGCTGGTGGCGCCGGCGCCCGGCCTCTCGATCCAGAAGGCACGGAAGGCGGGGAACTCCTCGCCCTGTGCTTCGGCAACATTGAGCGTCAGGCCGCGCGCCATCACGCCGAAGACCTGGCCCCTGGCGAGTGCCCGGAACAGGCTGGCGCCCTGAAACACCAGCGCCTCGTCGGCGACCGCCTGGCCGTTGAGCGCGGCGTAGGCACGGAAGCCGGTATAGGGAACGGCCGCGTCGGCGGGCAGCGGCGTGTTGCCACCAAACTCATAGTGCTCGGCGGAAAAGCGCTTGTCCCGGATGATGCCGCCATCGACGGTGCGGATCGTCACCGGGGTGGTGAAGACATTGCCCGCGGGAAGAAGGTCGAGGACGAAGCCGCGGTTCTCGCCCGCCCACACCCGCTGCTCGGGCTTCTTCCGGATCTGGCGATACTGGTCCAGGCTGAGCTGGGCCAGAGCACGCGGCACATCGGCGCGGGGCGCCTGATAGGGGCTCTTGGCCACCTCCCGGGCAAAGGCGAGCAGGGCGTCGCGGGAAATCGCCTGCCCATCGGCAACGGCCGCCGCAGCCGCCTGCAGCGGTGTTGCCTGTGCGAATGCGGCGCGCCCCAGCGTCAGTGTCGCGGGCGCGGCCAGGAAAGATGCAAGAAGGTCGCGGCGAGACGGCATGACGAGCGAGTTCAGCGGACTTGGCGTGTGGATCGTGCGGGACAGGGGAACGGTTCAGACTGGCCCGGCTTATAGCCCAAATTAGGGCGCTGGGGAGGGGGGCGGACCGCCGGTCCGGGTGGAGAGACATGCAGCGAGCCAGCCCTTCAGCGAGGAGACGATGTCCGGCGGAGCGGTCGCGGCGATCAGGCCCACGAGGACGAGCGCCATGCCGACGAGATGGTGTGCGTGCAGGGCTTCGCCGAGGAACAGCGCCGACATCCCCACGCCATAGACGGGCAGGAGGTAGAGGAAGCAGGAGGTGACGGCCGGCCCGACGATCTTCACCCCGTACTGGTAGAGCGAGAAGGCACCGACGGCGGAGAACAGTGCGAGGGCCATGATGCCGATCCACAGGCGCAGTGTGGCGGGCCAACCCCCCACCATGGCGAGTTCCGCCACCGAGAAGGGAAGCAGGGTCGCAACGCCCGCTGCAGCAATGGTGGCGAACAGCGGCAGCGTCGGGATGGCCGCCAGCCGGTCGTTCCTGAGCACCAGTGAATAGCCCGCCCATGCGAGCGCAGCCGCGGCGATACCGAGATCACCGAGGTTGAGATCGAGCCGCGCCAGGGCGGAAAGGTCGCCCTTCAGCACGATGACCGCGACGCCGGCAATGGCGAGGATGACCCCGGCCAGTCTTGCCCAGGACAGGGGCTTGCCGAAGGCGAAGCGCTCGATGAGCAGGACCAGGACCGGGGAGGTGGTGTAGATCAGCGTACCATTGGTAGCGGTCGTCAGCCCCAGCGCCCAGTAGACGCCGGCACCGCAGATCCACATGCCGAGGAAGCCGAGGAGCGCGATCCGCCACCCGCTTGCGAGGATTCGCCCCGCATTCTGCCTGAGGCCGGGAAGGACGAAGGGTAAGAGGATCGCCACCGCCACCGCCCAGCGCAGCAGTGCCAGCGTGAAGGGCGGCACGTCATCGCCCATGGCCCGTGCAATGACGAGGTTGGACGAGAAGAAGAGCGGCATGGCGAGCAGCAGCAGATAGGCCCGCTTGGCCTCGCTCGTTGTCGCCATGATGGACTCCGCGGAGCCGTGCGCTCCAAGTGTCCCAGACAGCATGCCGCCAAGCGGCCGGCAAGCGCGGAGCTGTCAGGGCAGTTGCGCCGCAGGATGCGGGCCGTCTCAGCCCGCGGCCTTGATCTCGCTCCTCAGTTCCGCGCGCGACAGCTTGCCGACGGGAGTCTTCGGCAGGGCATCACGGAACTCAAGGGCGACCGGCATCTCGTGCCGGCCGACCTTGTCCTTCAGAAAGGCCTGCAGGTCCTCGAGCGTGAAGGCGGAGGCACCCTCCTTGAGCGTGACGAAGGCCTTGGCCGCCTCACCCCGATAGCTGTCGGGAACGCCGAGGACGATGACCTCGGCAACCGCCGGATGCTCGTAGATCGCCTGCTCGATCATCTGCGGATAGACGTTGAATCCACCGGAGATGATCATGTCCTTCTTGCGGTCGACGATGAAGAAGAAACCGTCCTCGTCCATGTAGCCGATGTCGCCGGTGAGGAACCACCCGTCGGCGTAGGAGGCCTTCGTCTCCTCCGGCTTGTTCCAGTAGCCGCGGGTGACGTTCGGGCCGCGGATGCGGATCTCACCGATCTCGCCGGGCGGGAGGGTGCGGTGGGGGTCGTCGAGGGCGCAGATGTCCATCTCGAGGCCCGGCAGGGGCAGGCCGATCGTGCCGGGCTTCGGCACCCCGTAGTTCGGCACATTCGTGCCTGACGGAGATGTTTCGGTCATGCCCCAGCCGCCCGTCAGGCGGAAGCCGGCGCGGTTCTCGAAGCGGCGCGCGATCTCCACGGGCAGGGGCGCACCGCCAGAGGCCGCGTAGATCAACGAGGACAGGTCGGCGGTCGCAAAGCGCGGGTGGTTCACCAGCGCGATCCACATGGTCGGTACGCCCGGGAAGATGGTTGCGCGCCGCTTTTCGAAGTCGTCGAAGGTCTGGTCGGGATCGAACCGCATGCGCAGCAGCATGCAGGAGCCGCGCGTCAGCTGCCGCAGCATGACGCTGGTCAGCGCATAGATGTGGAACAACGGCAGGACGAGGATGACCTTGTCGTTGGCCGGATCGCCGGAGGGCAGGGCGGCCTGCCAGGCATCGTAGATCGACACCGCGGCCGTGATATTCTTGTGACTGAGCATGGCGCCTTTCGGCATGCCGGTCGTCCCGCCGGTATATTGCAGCAGCGCGACATCCTCGGGACTGACCTGCGGCCAGGCATCCGGCGGCTCGGCCCCGGCCACGAAAGCCGAGAACGTCACGATGCCCGGCTTGTCGGGAATGGGCAGGGTGGGCAGGCCCGAGGGGCCGAAATCGCCATCCTCGGCGACGATCAGCCGGTCGACGAGGCCCTGCCCGTGCAGCTTCAGGGCCATGCCGAACAGCGGCGCAATGTTCGAGGTCACAAGCGTCCGCGCGCCGGCGTCCTTCAGCTTGTAGGCGAGCACCCGCTCGGCATCGAGCGGCGAGAGATGCACGAGGCGGATGCCGGCCTTGGCTGCACCGAAGAAGCTAATCGGATGGGTCGGCATGTTGGGCAGGTAGAGCCCGACCGTATCCTCGCCACCGAGGCCGGCGCGCAGCAAGGCCGCGCCGAATTGCCTGACCCGCGCGCCAAGATCGGCATAGGTGATGATGCGGTCGCGGAACTCGAAGGCGGAGCGGGTCGCGAATGAATCGGTGGCTTCGTCGATCAGGCTGCCGAGCGTCGTGATCTTGATCGGTGTGTCCCACTGCACGCCGGCCGGATAGGACTTCTCCCAAGCGAAGGGCCTGGATGCCATGCCTCATTCCTCCCTGTCGGCAGCTTGTCCGGCCGGAGCCGGTGCCTGCTCTTCGTGGTTCTGAGCCTCACACCAGCCTGTCAGGACGCGGCGGCCCGCGCCGTCTAGCGCAGGGCCAGCCTTTGTCCGTCGAAAACGGCCGTTTTGCAATTCACCCCGGCGAGTGACAGCGTCGCGCAGAGCCGGGCGGCGGCGTTGGCGTTCGACAGGGGGCCGACGACGAGACGCAGTTCGAGGCTGCCGGGACGGCCGCCCTCCTGGATCGAGATCACGGGTCTCAGCCCTTCCAGGATGGGACCATGCTGGGCGCGCAACTGCTGCCAGCGGCTGCGCAGCGAGTCGATCGACTGGTCGCCGGCGAGATCGACGCCGAAGTCGGTGCGAATCGTGGTCGATTCCTGTGCGTCCGGAGGACTCGAGGCGACGGGCGAGGGGATCGGCACGGGGGCGGACGCCGGTGCGGAGGCTTCAGCAGGGGCAGCCGTGGCCGCTGCGGCCTCAGGCGCCGGTGCCGAAGAGCCCGCCGCAGGGCTGCTCGCCGCAGCCGGGGGCGCTGTGGGAATGACCCGCACCGGCTGGCGCGGAGCCGGGCCCGTCACCTCGGTCCTGGGAATGGAGGCCGTCACGTCGCCGACACTGCGTTCCATGCTCGCGACCCGTTCCGCCAGGGCCTCGCGCTCGGCAGCAAGCTGGCGCACCTGATCGGCGAGGCGCCGCGTCTCATAGACGAGGAGCGGATCGGTCGCGGGACGGGGAGGTTCGGTGCGTTGCGCCAGCTGGACGGGCGGAGCCACAACCGGGGTGAAGAGCCTGGCGATCCGCTGCGTCCCGGTCTCGCTGCGCGCCGCAAGAAGCGCAGCACCGACAGCGAAGAGAGCGATGCCGGCCCACGTCATCAGGCGCGCAATGCTGCGCTGAGGCGCCTCGTCGGTGAGCCCGTCGAGCCGCACCGGCAGGTCCGGAGCATCAAGGTCGCGTTTGGCCTTCAGCATGGCGCCGAATCCTTCGCTGATTCGACCGGTCGTCGTCCATCGAAAGCGGCTTCCCGAGGGGCTCCCTGCGGGCAATCTTGCAGAAAACTCAATTCCCTAGCGTCAGCGAGCCCGAGCGCCGGGTCGCCCCCGCTCCCTGGCGTTCAACCCCGCCCGCGATAGGGCGCCACGCCCTGGTCGGGAATCCAGACACCCTGCGGCGGCTCACCTGTTTGCCAGAAGACGTCGATCGGAATGCCGCCGCGAGGGTACCAGTAGCCGCCGATCCTGAGCCAGCGGGGGGCAAGCAGGTCGCGCAACCGCTTGCCGACCGCCACCGTGCAGTCCTCGTGGAAGGCCCCGTGGTTGCGGAAGGAAGAGAGGTAGAGCTTCAGCGACTTGGACTCCACCAGCCAGTCGCCCGGCACATAGTCGATGACGAGATGGGCGAAGTCCGGCTGCCCGGTGACAGGGCACAGCGAGGTGAACTCGGGCGCGACGAAGCGCGCGACATAGTTCGTGTCGGCATGCGGATTGGGCACCCGGTCGAGTTCGGCCGCGTCCGGCGATTCCGGAATGCCCACCATCTTTCCCAGTTTCAGATCGGCCATGGTCCTCGATCCCGCCTGCCGGGGCCGTGTGGCGGCCGACCGGTCGTCATGTTGCGTCTTAGGTGCCCAGGATGAACCCGGCGACGAAGTCCGGACACTCAAGGCCGGCACCCTCATGGCGCGGGTGATAGCATCCCGGGCGCCGGAATGGGGAGTCCGGTGCTGCCGAGAAGCGTGAATGTGCTGCAGCGAGGCGAAGGAAGGACAAGAGCTCGTGGGGGAGACGAACGGCTTCGGCATCGATGACCCGATTGATTTCCGCCTGCTGGTCGGGGCCTACAATGGCGACGTCCCGGTGATCGTCGAGGCTCTGGCCGCGGGAGCGTGGGTCGACGCGCCGAGCACGCAGGGCTGGACGCCGCTCATGTGGCTGTCGATGCGTGGGCTGGTGGCCTTCGATCCGGTGGCATCGGCGCGCTGGCTGCTGGCGGGGGGAGCCGAGATCAACCGGTTCGTTCCTGCCGGTTCAGACGGGATCGGCGGAGACACGCCCCTGACCCTGGCATGTGAGGCGGGCGACCGCGGGCTCATCGACTTCCTCCTGGCCAATCACGCCGACCCAAATCCTCCGTGCGCAGCCTGTCCGCCCCTTCACCTCGCTTTGCCATCCGAGGCGACCGTTCGACGGCTTCTCGCAGCCGGTGCCGATCCCGGTCGACGGTTCGGCGGCCAGACTGCTCTCGAGCGTTACGTGGAAGGCTGGGGCGATCCCGACTATCGGGATGACGCGGAGTTCGAGACCATGGTCCGCCTGCTCGGTGGCTGAGCCCGAGATCGGGTACCGAGCCATGTGGCAACAGGCATCTTGTCCGCCGTTCCGACCCTTGAACGGCGCGCCCCATGCTGTAGAAGGCCGCCATTCCCTCCGTCAGAGCGAAAGAGGCCGCCATGACCGCCATCGTCGACATCATCGCCCGCGAAATCCTCGACAGCCGCGGCAATCCGACGGTGGAAGTGGACGTGCTGCTCGACGACGGCTCGAAGGGCAGGGCGGCGGTGCCGTCGGGCGCCTCCACGGGCGCGCATGAGGCGGTCGAACTGCGCGACGGCGACACGAAGCGCTATCTCGGCAAGGGCGTCGGCAAGGCGATCGATGCGGTGAACGGCGAGATCTTCGACGCGCTGTCCGGCCTCGACGCCACCGACCAGGTGCAGATCGACCGGACCATGATCGCCCTCGACGGCACTGACAACAAGTCGCGGCTCGGCGCCAACGCCATTCTCGGCGTCTCGCTGGCGACCGCCAAGGCCGCCGCCATCTCGCACGACCTGCCGCTCTACAAGTATGTCGGCGGTGCCTTCGCCCACGTCCTGCCCGTGCCGATGATGAACATCGTCAATGGCGGCGCCCATGCCGACAATCCCATCGACTTTCAGGAGTTCATGATCATGCCGGTGGGGGCCAAGACCTTCGCCGAGGCGGTGCGCATGGGCTCGGAGGTCTTCCACACGCTGAAGGCCGCTCTGAAGGCCGACGGACACAATACCAATGTCGGCGACGAGGGCGGCTTTGCCCCCAACCTCAAGTCGGCCCAGGCGGCGCTCGACTTCGTCATGACCGCCATCGACAAGGCGGGCTACAGGGCCGGCGAGGACGTCGTCATCGCCCTCGATTGCGCCGCCACCGAGTTCTTCAAGGACGGCGCCTATGTCTACGAGGGCGAGCGCAAGACGCGTGATCCCAAGGCCCAGGCGAAGTACCTCGCCAAGCTCGTCGGCGACTACCCGATCCTGTCGATCGAAGACGGCATGTCGGAGGATGACCTCGACGGCTGGAAAATGCTGACCGACCTCGTCGGCGGCAAGTGCCAGCTCGTCGGCGATGATCTCTTCGTCACCAACACCAAGCGCCTGTCGATGGGCATCGACAGGGGCCTCGGCAACTCGATCCTGGTCAAGGTCAACCAGATCGGCACGCTGACCGAGACGCTGGCCGCCGTCTCCATGGCGCACAACGCCGCCTACACTGCGGTCATGTCGCATCGCTCGGGCGAGACCGAGGATTCGACCATTGCTGACCTCGCGGTGGCGACGAACTGCGGACAGATCAAGACCGGCTCGCTGGCGCGCTCCGACCGCACCGCCAAGTACAACCAGCTCATCCGGATCGAGGAGGAGCTCGGTCCGCAGGCGCGCTATGCCGGCCGCAACGCCTTGAAGGTCAAGGGCTGAGCCGCCTTGGGCGTCTCCTGTAGTCTGACATGAGAACGGCGGGCCATGCCCGCCGTTACTGTTTCAGCCGGCGCGAAGATCAGGTGCGCCGCTCGCCCGGCACGTCGCCCGTCGAGCCCTTGCCGCCGGTCCCCGACTGGCCGGGATCGGCGGGCGGGCGGCCCGGCGTCAGCGAACGTCCCGTATTGCCGCCACCCGGGGCGCCGTGATCGCGCGGGGTGAAACGGTCGAAGTTGGCCAGCATGGTCTGGAAGGTCGCGATGCTCTCGGCGACAAAGGCGACGCTCACACCGCCATCGAGGTCCACGTCCCATTCCAGAACGAGGTCGCCGTCGCGGTCTAGATAGGCCTTGGCGAAGCGCTTCTCGAAGTTCCAGGCATTGACGAAGGCGAGCGTGAAGCGCTCGTGGCGCTGGAACAGGGTGCGATACTGGATCGACTGGCAGCCGTCGTCGTTGCAGGCGTAGAAATAGATCGAACTGCGCCGGTTGCCGATCTCCGTGCGGATGCGCGTGCGGTTGTTCTCCGTGACGACCTCGGCCGGGTTGCCGCGGTCGCGTAACAGCGCCGCCATCTGGCCGGGGAAGATGCGCGCGATGGTCTCGCCCTGCATCTGCGAGCGGGGCGGTCGCTTCTGCGCCAGGGCGCCGGAGGCCATGGACACCCCGGCGAGGAGGGCAACGGCGACCGCGAGGGAGGCGAAGGCAGGCGGGCGTTTCATCGTCTGGGGCTCCTGCGCGACCATGCGCCTGCACGAGGCGCGTCCGGATCACGATGGCCGCCGGGCGTTTCGGCTCCGTGATGCGACCACCGCAATCATATTGCGACGGAACGCAGCAGGACGAAAGCGGCCGGTTGCGCCGGGCGTCGTCCGCTGGACCCTTCGGTGTCAGCACCGTATTTTTGCCGCCATGGCGGAGAAATCGACCGAAGCGACCTCAGACGCGGCACGCGTGGACGAAGCCGGGCCGGGCGCCTATCCCCGGCGTCGGCTCGGCTCGGCCGGCGTGACGCTGACGCGGCTTCGCCATGCCGATTTCGAGACCATCCAGCCGGAACTGCCCCAGTTCACGCTCTCCATCCTGATGGCAGGAAGGTCGCGGCCCTGGCGCGACCTCGGAGACGGTTTCGCCATTCCGAAGGGCGCCGATTCGTTCCGGCATCAGGGCGCCGGCATCGTCACCCCGCACGACACTGCGGTGGCATGGCGGGTGGAGGGCCGGCACGACTGCCTGATCTTCGCCTTCCCTGTCGAGACGACCCGTCGGCTGCTCGACGAACTGATGCCGAACGGGCTTTCCGCCCTCGATCGACTGACGGAGCGGGTTGTCCGCGATCCCGTCCTGCCGACGATCGCACGGGAGCTCTGGGACGGACGGGAGGACGACATCGGGCGTTTCCATGCGGACCATGCGGTTGCACTGGTGCTGGCGCGGCTGGCTCGTCAGGCAAGTGAGACGGGCGAGGCCGTCGACGCGCCGGTGGCGCGGGAGCGCCTGTCACCGGCCGGGTTGCGCCGGGCCAAGGAGTTCCTGCAGGCCCAGGTCGCGGGCGATCCCTCCCTCGACGAGATTGCCGCTGCGGCGAGTCTCAGCCCGTACCATTTCCTGCGCGCCTTCAAGGCCTCGACCGGGCGGACCCCCTTCCAGTGGCTGCAGGATTTCAGGATCGAACTGGCCTGCGGCCTGCTGGCGGCCAGCGACCTGCCGCTTGCGCAACTGGCGCTCGAAATCGGGTTCAAGACCCAGAGCCATTTCACCGTGGTCTTCCGCCGCGCGATCGGAACGACGCCGGGTCGATGGCGTGCCGAGATGCGCCGATAGTTTTTCGCAACCGTGAGACAGCGCCGCAGCGGCAGGAAAGACCGCCGTGCGCCCGTTGCCTATTCGACCGCGGGCCGGCGCTGGTGCCGGCCGGAAACGAAGAGGCTTTCCCATGCAGTCGCGAGCAATCCGCACCGAGGCGCCGGCGGCGCGTCCGATCGAGGTGATCAAGGCAGCCTATGACGCCTACGGGCGCAGGGACTTTCAGGCCATTGCAGCCCTCTACCACCCCCAATGCGAACTCTACCAATCGGAGCTGCTTCCCTGGGGCGGCGTCTATGGTGGCCACGCGGGTCTTCAGCAGTTCTTCGAACGCCTGACGGGCGCGATCGATACGCAGATCGTCGGCGAGGTGCTGTTCGAGGCGGGCGACCGGGTGGTCAGCGTCGGCCGCACGCGCGGCGTGGCGCGGGCCAGCAAGACGCCGTTCGAACTGCCCGCGGTGCATGTCTATACCGTCGAGGACGGGACGATCCGCCGCTATGAGGCCTATGTCGACACGCCCGGCATGCTGCAGGCGATCGGACGCCAGGGTTAGGCGGCCCCGGAGGGCGCGATCGGCCGGCGAGGACATGGACGGCCTGCGCCCATGAGCCTTGTCGCGCCGGTGGCAATGACCAAGGGTCAACGCCGATGTCGGTCCCGTCCCCCCGCACCCTTGCCCTTCTCGCCATGGGCCTGGCCGTCTCCATCTATGGCGGTCAGTTCGTCTCGGTGCGCTGGGGGCTCCAGTCGGGACTGTCCGCCTATGACATGGCGGCATTGCGCTTCATCTTCGCCGGCGCGGTCATGGCGCCCTTCTTCATCCGCGCCGGCATCCTCGACTGCGCAGGGTTCGGCTGGCGCCGGGGGCTGATCCTGGTGCTGACCGGCGGCGTGCCGCTGACGGTCCTGTCCAACATCGGCCTGAACTATGCCCCGGCCGCCCACGCCTCGGCCATCCAGCCCGGAATGGTGGCGGTCGTCGCCACGACGCTCGCCTATCTGGGCATGCGCGCGCGCGTGCCGCTCGGCGCCATGGTCGGCTTCTCCATCGTGCTCTCCGGACTGGCCGCCATCGCCATTGCGGGCTCGCGCGGCGGGGAGGGGCCGATGACCGTCGTCGGCGACCTCCTCTTCGTGGTCTGCGGAGCCGGTTGGGGCATCTTCACCTGGCTGTGCGGGCGCTGGCAGGTGCCGTCCGTCGTCGGCGCAGCCATCGTGTCCACGCTGTCGGCAGCGGCCTTCCTGCCGGTCTATGTCGCCTTCCTCGAGCCGGGTCTCGGCAATGTGGCCTGGCCGATCATCGCCTTCCACGGCATCAACCAGGGCATCCTCAACATCGCCATCGGCCTGCTGCTGTGGACCTATGGCACGCGCACGCTCGGGGTGGCGACCGCAGCCCGATTCCCGCCGATGATCCCGGTCCTCGGGACTCTTATCGGCATTCCCGCCCTCGGCGAGATCCCGAGCCCGCTCGCCGCCGTCGGCGTCGCCGCCATCGTCTGCGGCCTGCTGGTCGTGGCGGTGGCTGGAACCCGGCGCAGGCGGCCGGATTGAGGAAGCATTAACGCAACCGAAACCGACCATCGCGCATAGTCAGGCCATGGTCGTGCGCACGAGACGTCAGCGGATTCTTCAGGCGATGGGGCTCTATGCCGCCGCCGCGGCGCTGATCGCCTATTTCGGCTTCCACGCCTATCATGGCGAGCACGGCATTCACGCCAAGCAGCAGTTCCTGGAGCAGATCGTCGAGCTCAATGGCCAGTTGGCCGCGCTCCGCCGCGAGAAGGCCGATGTCGCCCGGCGCGTGTCGCTCCTGCGCGCGGAGGCGATCGACCCCGACATGCTCGACGAGCGCGCGCGCGAGATCC
>CAZEZD010000058.1:2264-11294 GCA_964516115.1 uncultured Hyphomicrobiales bacterium | reverse complement strand
GAACTGGTCAAGGCGAAGAATATCGCCATCAATCCGGTCGACAAGGACGCCTTCCGCGCCACGCTCCGCGGCATGGAGGACGAGTTCGCCCATGTGAAGGAGTGGGTGCAGCGCATCGGCGCCATCGCCTGACGATCGCCTGAACGACCATGGCGGGCGGCTGCCGCGGCAGCCGCCCGCCTCCTCGTCTCTCATCAGGGAATCGCCATGTCGCCGGAAGACACCAGGGCCGGACCCTTGCGCGCCGTCTGCGACGCGACGGAGCGTGCCAGCGCCGTCATCGCGGGCGCCTGCATCGCCGCCATCGTCGCCATCACGGTGATCGCGGTCTGGTACCGCTATGTGCTCGGCGCACCGCTGTCCTGGTCCGAGCAGATCAGCCGCATCCTCTTCGTCTGGGTGACCTTCCTCGGCGCGGCGGTGCTCTATCGCCGGATGATCCATATCGTCATCGACATGATGGTGATGATGCTGCCGAAACCCCTGCAGCGTGTGATCTACTGGATCAACCAGGCGCTGATCTTCGTCTTCGCCGCCATGCTGCTGTGGTATGGCGGCAAGCTCTCGCTCGACAATCTCGGCCAGACCTTCGGCGCCCTCGAGATCACGCCGTCCAGCTTCTACGCGGCCGCTCCCGTTTCGGCGGCGCTCATCCTTCTCTACTGGGCCGAGAAGATCGTCGATCCCTCCAAGCGCGTCCCCCAGGGCGACGTCCACCTCTGACGGAGCGTCGCCATGGCCAGCGTTTTGATGATCGGTTTCCTCGTGCTGCTGACGATCGGCCTGCCGATCGCCTTCGCCATGGGCCTTGCGACCATCCTGGCGATCGCCTGGCACGGGACGCTTCCCTTCTCCCTCTTCGCGCAGCGGGCGCTGATCGGCGCTGATTCCTATTCGCTGCTGGCGATCCCGTTCTTCATCCTCGCCGGCAACCTGATGAATGTCGGCGGCATCACCGAACGCATCATCACCTTCGCCAATGCCTGCGTCGGGCGCTTCACCGGCGGGCTCGGCCTGACCACGGTGATGTCCTGCATGGTCTTTTCCGGCGTCTCGGGATCGGCCGTCGCCGACGCCTCGGCGCTCGGCAAGGTCCTGATCCCCGGCATGAAGCGGCAGGGCTATCACGGCGGGTTCGCCGCATCCGTCACCGCTGCGGCCTCCGTCATGGGGCCGATCATCCCGCCCTCGATCCCGCTCGTCATCTACGGCCTGTCGGTGGGCAAGGGCGTGTCGGTCGCCGCCCTCTTCCTCGGCGGCGTCATTCCGGGCCTGCTGCTGGCGCTCGGCCTATCCGTCGTCGTCTACATCATCGCCAAGAAGCGGAACTACCCGAAGCACGAGGCCGTGCCCTTCCGCGCGCTCGTCTCCGCTGCGGGGCAGGCCGGCTGGGCCCTGTTCATGCCGGTGCTCATTCTCGTCGGCATCACCGGCGGCATCGTGACGGTGACCGAGAGCGCGGCGATCGCCGTGCTCTATGCCGCCTTCGTCGGCATGGCTATCCATCGCGAACTCAACTGGCGCAACATCGGCCCGATCTTCGTCCAGACGGCGCTGGATACCGCCGTGGTCATGATCATCATCGCCTTTGCCTCCGGATTCGGCTGGCTGATGGCGGTGAGCGGCCTGCCGCGGCAGGTGGCCGGCGTCATCACCAGCATCTCCGACAATCCGCTGATCATCCTGTTGATGATCAATGGCCTGCTGCTGGTCGTGGGACTGTTCATGGAGGCGATCGCCGCCATGATCATCCTCATTCCCGTCCTCATCCCCATCGTCGAGGCGGCCGGCATCGACCTCGTCCATTTCGGCCTGGTCATGGTCTTCAACCTGATGCTCGGCCTCCTGACCCCCCCGGTCGGCATCCTCCTCTACATCTGCGGCAACTTCGCCAATGTACGGATCGAGGCCGTAGTGAGGGAGGTCCTGCCCTTCCTCGCCGTCGGCGTCCTGGTCCTTGTCCTCATCACCTATTTCCCCAGCCTCGTCCTGTGGCTGCCGAAGCTGGTGCTGGGCTGATCCACCGGAGCATGATCATGAATAGACTTCAGGACCGCGTCGCACTCGTCTTCGGTGCCGGATCGGTCGGACCCGGCTGGGGCAACGGCAAGGCGTCCGCGGTGGCCTACGCGCGCGCGGGCGCCCGCGTGGTCTGCGTCGACATCAACCGCTCGGCGGCCGAGGAGACGGTCGGCATCATCCGCGGCGAAGGCGGCACGGCCGAGGCGCTCGCATGCGACGTCACCAAGCTGATGGAGGTGGAGGACGTGGTCGCCCGCACCACCGCGCTCTTCGGCGCCGTCGACATCCTCCACAACAATGTCGGCCACGCGAAGATGGGCGGTCCGCCGGACCTCTCCGAGGACGAATGGCGGCGCGAGATGGACCTCAACGTCACCGGCATGTTCCTCGCCTGCAAGGTGGTGATCCCGACCATGGTGGCGCGCGGCAAGGGCGTCATCACCAATATCTCGTCCTCGGCCGGCATCCGCTATACCGGCTACCCCTATACCAGCTACTACGCAGCCAAGGGCGCGGTGAACCAGTTCACGGTCGGCGTGGCGCTGCAATATGCGCGCGATGGCATTCGCTGCAACGCCATCCTGCCCGGCCTGATGGACACGCCGCTGATCTACCAGCAGATCACCGTCCAGTACGCCTCGCCGGACGACATGGTGAAGGCCCGCCATGAGGCAACCCCCATGGGGCGCATGGGCACCGGCTGGGATGTCGCCAACGCCGCCGTCTTCCTGGCGAGCGACGAGGCCGGCTACATCAATGCCGTCTGCCTGCCGGTCGATGGCGGCCTGACCGCCCGCTGCGCCTGAGGGAACAGGCTCGGCGGCGCTCCGGAGGCTGGAACAGGCTGTCGCGCGATACAGACCGTGCCGCGCGACGACGGCCTGATGCCTCGGGAAGTTGTGAACCTCCCAGGTTGGCAATTGGGCCGGTCTCAGGCGGGAGAGAAGGCGACCAGCGCTTCCGCCATCGCGAAGACGGTCCCCGACTCGTCCTTGACGAAGATGCGCAGCGTGGCCGTATCGGTCCCGCCTGCCGCATCGCGCTGCACCACACGGCCGCCGACCACGATCGAGGCGCCCGTGGGGGCGGGTCGGGCGAAGCGCACCGCGAGACGGCGGCAGGTTGCCGCGGGCAGCCAGACGCCTAGCGCCTGATCGGCCAGCGCCATCAGGAGCATCCCCTGGATGATCGTCCCGTCGAGGCCAATGCTTCGCGCGACGGCGGCATCGGTGTGAATGGGATTGTCGTCACCCGACACATCCGCATAGCTCTGGACGCGGTCCTGGTCGATCGTGCCGCAGGTGTGGTCGGGGAACACATGCCCCTTGTCCGGCTGCGGGGTCATTGCACCAGCCGCAGAATGGTGTGGAGCCGCACCACGGCCCGCCCGGATCCATCGCTCACCAGCGTGTCGACGGTGATGCGGTCGGCATCGCTGCGCGACAGCCGGGCATCGACGGTCAGGGGCTCGTCGAGGGGCGGCGTCTCCATCGTCTCGATGGTCTGCGCCTCGTGTACGGGCAGGGCGGAAGGCCGGTCGGACGCCAGTTCCCTGACAGCGGCGATGATATCCGGATGGGACAGCCACACGATCGGCAGGGTCGTCGGCCAGCGGACGCCATCGGCCGCCCCGATGCCGGCGCTGAAACGCGCCATGTCGGCCGCCGAGACACGCGCCGTGCAGGTGACCGTCCGGGTCGCTCCCGGGCCGTTCACCCGCCGCGCCCGAAGACCAGGACGGCGTTGATCCCGCCGAAGGCGAAGGAGTTGGTCATGGCGTGCCGGATGGACTGCTCCCGGCCGACATTGGCCACGCAGTCGATCGGGCAGAGCGGGTCCGCCTGCATGTGATTGATCGTCGGCGGCACCCGGCCCTCCTCGATGGCCCGGACGGTGATGACCGCCTCGATCGCGCCGGCGGCGCCAAGCGTGTGGCCATGGATCGGCTTGGTCGAACTGACCGGCAGCGAACCCGTTTTCGGTCCGAAAATCCGCGCCACGGCCTCGCTCTCGGTCGAGTCGTTCAGGGTCGTTCCCGTGCCGTGGGCGTTGACGTAGTCGATGGCATCGGCGCTCACGCCGGCATCGACCAGGGCGGCGGCCATCGCCTCGGCGGCGCCGTCCAGATCCGGACGCAGCATGTCCTTGGCGTCGCTCGTCGTGCCGTAACCCATGAGGCGCGCACGGACGCGCCCGCCGCGCTGCCTGGCCGTCTCCTCGTCTTCCAGCACGAGCACCGCCGCGCCCTCTCCGAGAAGAAGGCCGTTGCGGCCCTTGGAGAACGGGCGGCACAGATCGGGGGACAGAACGCGCATCGCCTCCCACGCCTTCATGCCGGCCGGCGTGACCATGGCCTCGCAGCCGGCGACGATGGCGCGGTCGCACATGCCGGACCGGATCATCTGCATCGCGATGCCGAGCGCCTGTGCGGACGACGCGCAGGCGCTGGAGATGGCGAAGGTCGGCCCGGTGCATCCGAAGACCATGCCGATGTGAGATGCCGCCGCACTGATCATGCCGCGCGGGACCGTCAGCGGATCGAGGCGCCGGACGTGGGTGGCCAGTGCCGTCACGCCGTTCTCGAGTGTGGCGAAGTTACCGATACCGGTGCCGACGATCACCGCCGTCCGGGAACCCATGGGCGTGTCGGCATCGAGGCCGGCATCCTTGACCGCCTCCAGCGCGGAGACGATCGCCAGCGAGGTGGCCCGATCGAAGAAGGCTGCCTTCCGCCCCGGCAGATGGGCGATGATGTCGACGTCTGGAGCCTGGGCCGCGTGCCGGATGAGCGGCCTGTACTCCTCGTTCAACGTGACTTGCCGGACACCGGACAGGCCCTGCCAGGCGGCCGACCAGAGCGTCTCTGCTCCCAGGCCCGCGGCCGTGACGGCGCCCAGGCCAGTGACCACGACATTGCGGCGCGTCACGTCAGGCCTTCTTGTCGGCAAGAATGCGCTGCTTCAGCACATCCAGAAGACCGCCGACATCGGTCACCTCGGCCATGCTCTCGTCCATGGGGATATAGACCGAGAACTTCTCTTCGACCGCCGCCAGGATCATCATGTAGTCGACGCTGGCGATGTTGAGGGAGGCGAGCGTGGTCTGCGGGGTGACCCCGGCCATGTCGACCATGCCCTCCTTCGAGATCACCTCGATGAGGTCGCGGGTCAACTGATCATCGCCAAAGGGGGTGCTTGTCTCGGGCATTCTTGGACCTTCAGGATTCATCGCCGTTGCCTCGCATGATTGCCAGCCGATGTCCAGTCGGCGGCGGATGTGACGCCAGACGCTTCCGAAACCTGCCGTCCTGCCCTATCTAATGTTCGATGTGCAGCAGGACGTCGCCATCGACTGCCGTCCCTGTGAACGAGGCAACGAGGATCCGAGTATGGTCGATCTATCGCGGCGCAGCCTGATCGCCGCTCCGGCCCTTGCGGTCATCGCTGGGGGGCAGGGGCACGCCCAGGAGCGCCTGCCACCCATCGCAATCCGCCGCTCGGAGATCACCGTCTCGCGGGCGCTCATCGTCGCACGTCCCGACCTGCCGGTTCCGAGCGATCCGGGGATGCTCTTCTATGTCCAGCAGGCCATCGACAGGAATATCCTGGTCTATGCGGCGCGCCGGCGGCCGGACGGCCCGCTCGATCCCGATGCGCCTGTCGAGGTGTTCTGGCGTCGCTACAACGACGATGGCGGCAACCGGCGGGCCATCTCGTTCTTCGAGCGCCTCTTTGCCTTCGGTGTAAGGTCGCAGGCCCTGCCCGAGAATCGCTATTCGGTCCGGATCGCCGGCTACCCCAATCGCGCTGCCACGGTCGATATCGGTCCCGACGGCAAGCCACGGGCTCTCTTCGCCGTCGGCAGCCGGACCATCAGGATCGTCTATGCCTACGCCATGGCCGAAAAGACCCGCCTCATTCCCAAGGTCCACTATGTCGACATCCATGGCTTCGATGTCGCCAGCGGCGAGGCCGTGCGCGAGAGGCTCAATCTGAACATGGGTTGAGCCGTCTCGCCGCGTCAGCGTGGACTGGGCCTCCCCAGACGCACCATCAGGACCATGCCGCAGATGTTCAGTGCCACCGGAACGAGCCAGGCGGCCAGGGCGGGCGGCAATTGCCCATAGTGGCCGAGCCACACCACCGTATTGTTGAGGACGTGCATGAAGTATCCGGCGAGGCCGACCAGCATCGTCGGCTTGAAGGCAATCCGCTGGGCAAAGAAGCGCGCGGCGAGCGCCGAGGCCATGAGCATCATTCCCAGCGGCAGCAAGGCCTGCGACAGGCGGACATGCCACCAGGTTCGGTAGGACGGATCGTCGACAAGCGGACGGCCGGCGAGGTCCGACAGCACTGACTGTGGAAGGTATCTCGCCTCGATGCCGAGGGTGGACAACCAGAGCGGGTCCAGCGGAAGGGCAATCCGCTCTTCGGAGAAAGCCTGCTCGTTGCGGGTCGTCGGATCGGGAACCGTGCCCTCGGCGGAGGGAACCCACCGGCTGCCGTTTCGGAACAGCCAGTTGCCGCTGCCCGGGTCGGGTTCCGCCGTCGCCGCGGTGATGCGGCCGGTCATGCGCCCCTCGCCCGACAGTTCGAAGAGCTGGACATCGACAAGCCGGGAGTGGCGGTAGTCGATCCTGGCCTGGATCATGTGGTTGGGCAGCGTGATCCAGCGTCGTTCGGTCGGGTTCAGCGCGCGATCGAACCGCCTGCCGTACTCCCCGATCCCGTTCTCGATCTGGATCGCGACTGCCGCCGGCCGCAGGACCGCGAGCGACGTGACCTGCAGGGCGCCGAGGGCCGAGCCGACAATCAGGAGGGGCACGATCGATTGAAGGGGCGACCGTCCGCCGTTCCAGATGGCGATGCGCTCGCGCGACTGGGTGAAGGTGATCTCCGACCACCAGAGTCCCAGGAAGCACGCGAGAGGCAGCACGAGGGTGATCGTATCGCAGGCGCGCAGCGCCAGATACCAGAGGAGGTGGGCGGTGATCCCGAGTGGGCCGACCGGCCCGGCCTCGGCCACGACCCGTTCCGCACGCGGGGCCAGATCCAGTGTCAGCGTGATGATCAGCAGCGCCGTCAGGACCGTACCGATATGGCCTGCCTGCGCGAGAATGAGGGTGCGCGTATAGGTGCCGATGGGAACGAGGCGAAAACGCCGCTGCGGGTCCCCTGCGCGCCGGTCGTCGAGGAGCAGCGTCATGTCCGGCCGAGTCCCGGCCGGGCGATGGCGGACGACCGCAGGGCCACCGCCGCGGTCAGGCAACCGCCGAGGAAGAGGCCACCGGCGAACAGGAGCGCCAGAACGCCGGACAGACCAGCCGATGACACCGAGGACAGGACCATCGTGCCGATGATCTCCGTCGCCATCAGTCCGGCGCATGCGACAGGCAGGACGATGGCCTGATTGGCGCGCGTCGTGAACGACAGGGCCAGCAGCGCGATCAGCGGCGCAATCACGCACAGCAATCCGCGGCCGACCCGCTTGCCGATCTCGACGCGGTGGGCCGGATCGCTCGCCGCGGGGCCAATGAGCTCCGAGAGCATGAGCTCCGATATGTTGCGCCCGCGCGGATCGAAGGGGATGATGTCGTTGAACACCAGGCTCTGCTGGGTGGAGTTGCCCCGGAGCGAGGTCTGGTAGCCGATCGTGGGCCGTTCCGCGCCGCCGCCCGCGGGGGTTGGAGCGAACTGGTCCACCGCGAAGTCGAAAAGTTGCAGCGCCACACGGCCGTCGTCATCGGGGCCGACGAGCCGCGAACCATTCGCCATCACGATGCGTTCGCTGCCGTCAGGGTTGAGCTGGCGCACGAAAAGCCGGGGGGTGGGCTCCCTGTCGTCGCGCGGCGACACGACGACGGTCCCGGCGCGGGTCTCGAACAGCCGGGTCGTTGTCGACTGGCCGCCGATGAGGGCTTGATAGCTGGTGGAGAACATCAGCAGCCGAAACGCATATCGCGACAGAGGGTCGACGAACCCGCCGACGAGAAGGGCCGTGATCTGGCCGGCAATGCCGATGCGGATCACCAGACGAATGAGCCCGTGGGGCGGGATGCCGAGGCTCGACAGCATCAGGAACTCGCGATCCTCCCTGAGGCCGAGCGCGACGCGATAGACGGCGATGAGGATCGCTGTCGGCAGAGCCAGTTCGAAGACCTGCGGAAGCTGGGCCGCCATCAGGCCGAGCGCCTTGGGAAGGGAGGCGCGGGTGCTCAAGAGGTGTTCGAGGAGCCCCGAAATCAGCTGTTCCATGACGAAGATGCTCTCGATCAGCAGCAGCACCAGGGCAACCTGGAGAGCCACGTCGCGAGAGATGCGCCGTGCCTGCTGGCCCGGGAAGCGTCGCGATCGTCCATTGGCATCGAACGACACGGCGAGCCGCTGGAACAGGTTGGACAGGCGGGTCACCTGATCGGGCCCGCGCTGGCCCGGGGACGGGGATCGGTGTAGACAGCTACCCGTTCACAGCGGCGGACAGCGGTCCGTTCCGCACTGTCAAAGGCAAGCTGGATTGAAGACTGCAAAGGCAAGGTCATCTGGCGACCCTAACCGCTTCGGCGGCGCACCGCGAGGGTCCCATGCGGGCGTGTCCGCTCGTCGGCTGCGTCGCGCTGCCGGAAGTCGAAGACCGCACCTGCAGGCGTCGCCCCCCCGTCCGGCCCCTGGTTTCGGGGTCGCAGGCGGATGAGTCCGGAACCCGGCCATGCCCCGCAGGCGACCGTGAACGCCGCATTCCTTGTCCGTCACCCGGCCGCCGTCGTGGCCCTGACCGGAGGTGTCGGACTTCTTCCCCTCGCGCCAGGAACATGGGGCGCGATCGCCGGCATCCCCCTGGGGCTCTGGCTGGCGACGATCCCACCGGTTGCGGCGCTGGTGGTGCTGGCAGCCGGCTTCGCGGCGGGCGTCTGGGCCTGCGGGGTCACAGCCCGTCAGGCCGGCGTACACGACCATCCCGCCATCGTGTTCGACGAGACCTGGGCGATGGCCACGGTCGTCGCATTCGCGC
>CAZEZD010000058.1:0-2253 GCA_964516115.1 uncultured Hyphomicrobiales bacterium | reverse complement strand
ATGACTGCGGTGCTGGCCGGCTTCCTGGCCTTCCGCTTTTTCGACATCGCAAAACCCTGGCCCATCGGCCTGATCGACCGGAAGGTCGGGCACGGGTTCGGTATCATGCTGGATGATGCGGTTGCGGCCGTCTTCGCCCTGGCATCCGTCGCGGCGCTGGCCCGTTTTGGCTGGCTCTAGCGGTTCAGGTGCCGACCAGGGCGCGCATGGCGAGAAGACCGCAGGCCAGTGCGAATCCGATGCCCATTCCATCGAGGAGCTGCATGACCCGAAACCTTCCTGGTTCAGCCGGTAGCGTCGCACCAGATGGTTAAGGAAGCATGTCGCGATCGGGGCGTGACGGTTGCAGGAAGGTGTCGGACGGGAGGCAAGGTGAGGCCGGCGACGGGGTGTTGCCGTGATGCCACCGAATGAGCCGGCGTCCTCGGCTCAGAGCACGAAATCGGTGCCGAGATAGACGGCCTTGACGCGCGGATCGGAAACGATGCCGTCGACGCTGCCCGAGGCGAGGACGAGGCCTCCGTCGAGGATATAGGCCCTGTCGACAAGGCTGAGCGTCTCGCGCACGTTGTGATCCGTGACGAGGACGCCGATGCCCCCCGCGGAGAGCTTGCGGACGAGGAGCCGGATTTCCGTCACCGCGATCGGGTCAACGCCCGCAAAGGGCTCATCCAGCAGGACGAAGGACGGTGCGCTGGCAAGGGTCCGGGCGATTTCCAGCCGCCGGCGCTCGCCTCCCGACAGCGCGCCGGCCCGGGACCGTCGCACGTGACCGATTCCGAACTCCTCCAGCAGGGCATCGAGCCGCGCCTTGATGGCGCCGCGACCAGAGATGAGCGATTCCAGGACGATGAGGATGTTGTCCTCCACCGTCATGCCGCGGAAGATCGAGGCTTCCTGGGGCAGATAGCTGAGCCCCAGTCTGGCGCGCATGAACAGCGGCAGGTGCGTGATGTTCTCGCCGTCGAGCAGGACGACGCCGCTGTCGGGCGTCTGCATGCCGACGATCATCGAGAAGGTCGTGGTCTTGCCGGCGCCGTTGGGGCCGAGCAGGCCCACCACCTCGCCGCGGCGCAGCGCAAGATCGACACCCCGGACGACCGGGCGGCCATCATGTGCCTTGGCAAGCCGGCGGGCGATCAGCATCGATCTCGGTTCCGAAGGGCCGATGGGCTACCCGCTCCGGAAGGACCCCTCAGGTCCGGCCCTCGATGAAGGCTATGGTGCGGTCGCGGGCTTCCGGATCGGTGAACTGCTCGGGCGGCGATTTCATGAAATAGCTCGAGGGGCCACCGATAGGCCCGCCGATCTTCCGGTCCAGCGCGATCCGGCAGCAGCGGATGGCGTCGATCACCACGCCGGCCGAATTGGGGGAATCCCAGACCTCGAGCTTCAGTTCCATGTTGAGCGGGACACCGCCGAAGCCGGTCCCCTCGAGGCGGATATAGGCGATCTTGCGGTCGTGGAGGAACGGAACGAAATCGCTCGGGCCGATGTGGATGCAGTCCGCGGGCAGCGGGACATCGATCTGGCTGGAGACAGCCTGCGTCTTCGACTTCTTCTTCGACGTCAGGCGCTCGCGCTCAAGCATGTTGAGGAAGTCGGTATTGCCGCCGACGTTGAGCTGATAGGTGCGATCGATCTTGACGCCCCGATCCTCGTACAGACGGGCCAGAACCCGGTGGACGATGGTCGCGCCGACCTGGCTCTTGATGTCGTCGCCGACGATCGGCAGGCCCTTGTCCTCGAAGCGCTTCGCCCAGTCCGGGTCCGAAGCGATGAACACCGGCACGCAGTTGATGTATCCGCAGCCGGCCTCGAGCGCCCTCTCGGCATAGAACTCGCTGGCCTGCTGCGAGCCGACCGGCAGGTAGGAGATGATAACCTCGGCCTTCGCCGCCTTCAGCGCGGCCGTGACGTCGACCGGCTTGGTGCTGGATTCGATCACGACGTCGATGAGGTGCTTGCCGATTCCGTCGAGCGTCGGCCCGCGCTGCACGGTGACCCCGGTCTTCGGCACCCTGGCGAACTGGATGGTGTTGTTGGGCTTGGCCAGGATCGCATCGGCCACGTCCTGACCGACCTTGCGGTCATCGATATCGAAAGCGGCGACGATCTCGACGTCACGGACATGATAGGGACCGACCACCACGTTCATGAGGCCGGGAACCACCTCGTCACGCCCGGCATCCCGGTAAAAGTGAAGACCCTGAACCAGAGCTGATGCGCAATTTCCGACACCGACGATGGCAA
>CAZEZD010000057.1:0-11364 GCA_964516115.1 uncultured Hyphomicrobiales bacterium | reverse complement strand
TCGCCCACGCCCTGCCGAAGCGCAAGCTGGAGCTGTCGTTCGGCATCTTCCTGCTCATCGTCTGCCTGCGCTTCACCTGGGACCTGGTGACGCGCGGCCTCGGCTGACGCATCAGCCCCGTGCCATCGCCTTCAGGCGCGCGCGTTCTGCCTTGCCCATGCCGGTGCGGGGGATGGCCTGAAGCACGAGGATGTGGCGCGGCGCGAGAACCGCATTGCGCTGCCGGCAGTGGGCGATGATCTCGTCGGCGCTGATCGCCTGCCGCGGCACCACCGCGAGCCAGATCTCGTCGACGCCGCCCGGGCCGGGCAGGGCGAAGGCTGCCGCTTCGGCGATGGCCGGATGCCCGGCCACGAGGTCCTCCACCCTCTCGGGCGCGACCTTCAGCCCGCCCGCATTGATGAGGTCGTCGGCCCGACCGGCGATCACCAGCATGCCATCGGCCGAGATCGATCCGAGGTCGCCGGGATAGAACCAGTCGGGCGTCTGGTCAGGATAGAGATCGCCGGTCTGGAGCGGTTTGCCGCCGCCATCGACGAGAATCCGCACGCGCCCCATCTCGCCGGCGGCGACCGGCTGGCCCTCGTCGTCGACGATTTCCACGCGCTTGCGCGGCGCCACCAGCCCAACGCAGCCCGGTGCGACGTCAATCATGTCGCCCGTTGCGAGGGCGATCCGGCCGCCCTCGGTCGAGCCGTAGATGACGATCACATGCGGGCACAGGCGCGTTCGGATCGCCCTGACAAGGGCGGGACTGGCAAGTCCGCCGCCGGTCTTCACAAGGCGCAGAGAGGAGCAGGAGGCGGGCGTCGTCTCGAGGGCCTCGATCAGCGCCGACAACTGGTGGGGCGACCCGATCACCGTTCCCATCTGGTAGAGGTCGATCATCCGCGCTGCCTCCTCCGCCGACTGCGCGAAGCCCAGCGTGCGCGCCGCAACCAGGACGCGCGAGGCCTGCACCAGCGCCCAGATCGAGGAAAAACCGACCAGCAGCAGGTCGCGTTCGGTGCCCGGGGCCGGCTGGTAGCGATAGAGATCGCTGATGCGGTGGTCGAATTCGCCGACCGTCAGCGGCACGAGCTTGTTCTGGCCGGTCGTGCCTGATGTCAGCGCGATAATGCCGAGGCGCCCTGGATCGGACGCCCGCAGGTCGACAGAGTAGGGCGTTGGATCGGGTTGGAACCACACGTCGTCCACGACGAGCATCCGCAGGCCGACCGGTGCCGGCCCCGGCATGTCGCTCAGTACCGCCACGGCGCCAACGAGCGGAGCCTTGAGCGCGCTGCCCGGAGCGATAGGCATGATGACCACGCCGAGGCGCATCATCGCATAGGCTACGGCGATGAAACGGATGGGATTGTCGATCGCGAGAACCACCGTGTCGCCGGGCCGGATGCCGCTGGCGAGGGCCCGGGCGGAGACCCAGTGGATCGCTTCACCCAGCATGCCGAAGGTTACGACACGGTCCATCAGCATGATGGCCGGACGCTTCGGGAAGAGCCGGCCGTGCAGCAGGATCACGTCGACGAAGGACATCTTGTCGCCTTTGAATGTGGTCTGGTAGAGGGGTCCTACGACAGATGACGTGCGTCGGCCAGCCGGTGCATCCGGGAGTTTGCATGAACAGGATATTGCCCGCCAGTCGGGGCTTGTCGCGCCGTCTTCTTCTCGCCGCCCCCGCGCTTATGGCGATGGGCGTCCGCGCACATGCGCAGTCTGCGCCGCTTCGGCTTGTCGTCCCGTTCTCCGCCGGCACCAATGTCGACACCATGGCCCGGCGCTTCGCCGAGGCGGTTGCGCCGCTGGTCGGCGAGCGACCCGTCATCATCAACCGGGACGGCGGGGGTGGGACGGTGGCCTTCGCGGAATTCGCCCAGCGGGAGCCGGACGGATCCACCTTCCTCTTCACGCCGGCGGGACCTTTGGTCGTTCACCCGCATCTGGCGCGCGAGCCGCGGATCGACCCCGCCGCCTTCCAGCCGGTGTGCCAGGTCTATCAACAGGACCTGGTGCTGATCACTTCCCGCAAGCTGGCTGTCGAGAGCTTGGAGGCTCTGCTGGCCGAGGCGCGCAGGCGGCCGGGCGAGTTGAAGTTCGGTCACTACGGGCCGGCCTCCGCCACCCATATCGAGCTTCTCGCTCTCAGCCGCGCCACCGGCATCCGCGTCATTGCGGTTCCCTACCGCGCTCACGGTCAACTCATGGCCGATCTGGCAAGCGGCGCGCTCGACGCGGCCCTGACGACGCCGGGCACCTTCGATCCGACGGTGCTCCGTCCGGTCGCTCTCGTCGCCGACGAAGCCATCGATCTCTATCCGGGATTGGCGACCACGATGCATCTTGGACACCAGCCGCAGGCCCGCGTGTTTGGCGGGCTGATTGCGCGCAGTGGCACCGCCGCGCCCGTGATCAAGCGGATGGAGGCTGCGTTTCGGACGGCGTTCGACGACGCCACCTTCCAGGCCATGGCGTCGCGCATGGGCGCGCGGCCGCGCTTTGCCGGCTCGCAGGCCTTCACCGCCCGCATAAACGAAGAGCGCCTGCAGATGCAGGCGCTCCTGAAGTCCCTGGGATTGATCGGCTAGGCTGTGGCCGGCGTCAGAACCGGTAGGACGCGCCGACGCGGGCCTGCACCTGCGACGAGCGCGTCGGGAAGACATAGCCCGTGTTGGTGAGGTCCGTGGCGCGGCTTGAGCCGAAATCGTAGTAGATGGTCTCGAAACGGACCGTCCAGTTCCGGCTGACCATGTACTCGACGCCGGCACCGACGGCGAGGCCGACCCGCAGGCTGTTGATCTGGCCCTGCGGGGCACCCCAGACGGCGTATTGCGAGGGATTGCCGAGGGCCAGTCCCGCCGTGACGTAGAGCAGCGCGCGGTCGATAGCGACGCCGGCGCGGACGCGCAGGCTGCCGGCGAACTGCGCCTTGGCGGAAACGGATGATCCACCCCCGATGCCCGGCGTGCTGCCGCTGGCGGTGTTGTAGGTGAGATCGGCCTCGACACCGACCACACCGGTCGACGAGAGTTGCCAGTTGTAGCCCGCGTAGAGGCCGAGGGCGACGCCGACAGGGTTGATACTGTAGGTGGTGCCGGCCGCACCCATGGCGCCGCCGACGTCGGAGAACCGGTTCATCGAGAAGCCGGCGCCGATCAGGCCGCCGACATAGCCGCCCGCCCAACCACCGGCCGGAGCCGGAAGGCCCTGAGCCTGGGCTGCGCCAGCTGAGATCGCGACGACACAGGCGGACGACAAAAAGTGCGCGCGAAGCGACATGCGTTCATTCCCCACGGGAAACCAATCGATCGATCTCTAGCAATGCAACCCGATGTTGCAAAGGGGATGCGGGCAAGATGTGCGACAAACCAGACCGGTGCGATCAATCTGCCACACCGGATGATGCTGCTATGCGATCAAGGACTTGCGAGCATGCCCGCGCCACGTTGCGGGCATTGCCGCTGGGCGGCCGGCCGGCGCTCAGCCGTAGAGCCCCAGTTGCTTCAGGATGGCCCGGCCGATGGCGAGCCGTCTCGGCGCCATGGCCATCTGCGGCATGTCCATGTTGAGCGTGAAGGCGTGGATGCGGCTGCCGCGCTCCACCCAGCCGGTCCACCACCCGATGGAGGTCTGGCCGCGCTGCACGTACCAGCCCGTCTTGCCGTAGACGGTGGCGCCGCCGGCGCGTTCCAGCCGGATGATGTCGTGGACCAGCGTCTGCGCCAGTGTTGAGGCCGGAAGGGCCTTGCGCGCCAGCCTGGCGTTGAACCGCGCTTCCTCGATCGCGCTGATCCTGAGCGGGCCCTCCAGCCAGAACCGGTCGACCACGGTGCCCGGCTCCCGGTTGCCGTAGTCGAGCCGCGCCAGCCAGTCCCGATAGCGTGGAAGGCCCACGCGCCGCGCCACCTCCTAGAAGACCGGCACGTTGGAGATAGGCATGGCGTCGCGAAGCGACATATTGCGCGCCCAGGTGGGGTTGCGGGTCCGGCCGCCGCCATAGGGCAGCACCTCGTCGGCATCGCGCACGACGCCGGTTCCGAAGGCGATGAGGGCGTTGGGGATCTTGAAGGTGGAGGCCGGCACGAATCGCCGCGCGGCGCGAGCAGGGTCGACAAGGGCTGTCTCACCGTCCGCGGCGTCGACCAGGGCAAACGTGCCTTTCGCCCCATGCTGGCGGAAGATGTCGAGCAGGTCGGGCCGGTCGCGCGCCTCGGCATACGATGGTGTGAAAGGCTGGATGGCAGCCAGCGCGAGCGCGCTGCGGCGGGTGAAGACAGGGGACATGGACATGCGATTCCGCGATTGAGGGGCCTCTTTATGGCTGGCTATTGCCCAATAGCCATAACAGGCCCCCGCGGCACCTCGCCGTTCGTTTGCTACCTTCCTCCTGTGGTGCGGCAGCCAAGCCTTACAAAAGCAGGGCTACTCGCCCGCAGCCCCCGGCATTCAGGCGGGCTCGTATTGGGGCGCCGGCCAGCCTCTGCCGCCGGTCGCTGCTGCTGCGCCGACCGGGTTCCCTGCCCGCGTTGACGGGCAAAATAAGCATTCGGTCCGCCCGCGGCCTTGCAAGCTTCGAGCTGCTGCGCATGCTGCGGGTTCGTCGGATAGGAGCGGGAGGCAGGAATCCGCAGCGCTTGCCAGCAGGCATTGTGAACGCTGGTCTGGTTGTTGATCGGCGAATAGGCCGTCTGCGCCAGCAGCGGGCTGGTGCCGAGCGCAAGGGTAATCGACGTAATGAATGCGTAGATTGTGAAGTACATTACGTGATGTCTCCGCCAAATTGACACCGAATAACTCTTTCCTAACTCATTATAGAAAATGCGCACAATCAACATAGGTGGTCAATACGTCATCAACCGGGGTTCGCCGCGGTCGATTTTTTGGCAACTATCTGAGTCTTGGATTTCTTCGTCTGCCCCGGGAGACGCCGTCGCTGCGTAGCACGCGGAGCGTTGCTGGAAATTGCTGGGCGATCCGCGCCGAAGGGCTCCCCAGCCCGCGATCAAGGCGACGCTTGGGCCGTTTGGCGCTGTTTGACCGCCGGCATCGTCCGCAAGCCGCCTCACCGCAGAATGATCCGCCCCTCGATTCGCGGCGAGACGGTCCCGAGCCGGCGCATGTGCGTCATCAGGTCGGAGGCGACGAGTTTGCCCTGGACGTCCTTGTCGGGAGCGCGCAGCCCCAGCATCGTGTACCCGTCGCCGCCCCGCAGCATGAAGTCGTTGGTGGCGACAGTGTAGATGCGGTCATCGGAGAGCGGTTGGCTGCCGACCTGTATGGAAACGACCCGGCTGCCGGGCGGTCGGTTCGGATCGACCTCCGCCGTGATGTTCGAGACGTGCGGAAAGCGGCCCGCACGCTGCTCCACCTGGCTGACGCCGTTCTCGAGAGCCCGGCGAATATCGGCGCCCGAGACCTTGGCCACCACCGTCCGGTTGCCGAACGGCAGTTCGCTGAGCGCATCACGTCGAGAGAAGCGGTGGCCGGCCGGGTAGATGCGGTTGCCTCGGATGGCGCCCGCATTCGTCAGGCCGATATCGGCGCCGGTGGCGGCCCGCATGGCGTCGGCGACGAGATTGCCGATCGGCTGCTCGCCGGACCGCACCGAGGTGGTGCGGGTGTCGAGTTCGCCGGTGACGGTGGCGATCACGACGTCAAGCTCCTCGGAGAGGATGGTCTCGTATTGCCGGACGCGGGCGACCGTTTCGGGATCCGGCGTCACCAACCGGCTGTCATTGACCCGGAAGGACGGTGTGAAGGCCATCCGCGTCACGCCCTCGACGGTGACGCGCGACAGGGTCAGGTCGATCGCCGTGACGTAGTAGCCCTCCTCCGAGCTCTCAACCATCACCGTGCGCCCGTCATAGGCGATGGCGAGGTCGTGGTCGTGGCCGGTCAGCAGCACGTCGATGAGCCGGGAGCGGACGATCTCGTTGTCCTCGGCCCGGTCGGTATGGGCGCAGCAGATAATGAGGTCGGCGCCCTCGCGGCGGAGCCGTGCCGATTCGCGCCTGACCGTCTCCATTGTCGGGAAGAAGCGGATGTCGCCGGTCGACGAGACCTCCGGCGTATTGGGCAGCGCCACGCCGAAGACACCGAGCTTGGCCACGCCGAAGTCGAAGATGCGGCCGTCCTCGTGGCCGGGCAGGATCGAGCCGTCGGCGGCGCGTATGTTCGCCGCGAACCAGGGAAAGCGCGATTCCTGCCGGCGCTTCGCATAGGCTTCCGGGCCGAAGTCGAACTCGTGGTTGCCGGGCACGAAGACGTCCGGCGGCGCGATGTTGCAGAGTTCGACAGTGTGCGCGCCCTGGTCGAAGCCGGACATCAGCGAGGGTGAGAACATGTCGCCGGCATGGACGTAGAGCAGCGGCGTGCCGCGCGCCCGCTCGGCCTTGACGATGGCGTTGAGCCGGGCAAAGCCGCCGCGGCCGTTCTCCTCTCCCATCTTGTAGATGTCGTTGACGAGCAGGAGCGTGACCATCGCCGTGCCGGCCTGCGGTGCCTGGCCCGAGGCGCTGCCGGTGCCGACCGCGGCAAGGCCCGCGCCCAGTCCGGCTGTCAAGGTGTCGCGGCGGGAGATGCGGCTCATCATGTCCTCATGTTTGCCCCGGACAATGCCGCCGCGCGGCCAGCCCTGACAAGGCCGTCGGTCAGTTGCGTCCGCGCAGCACCATGCGCCCACCCCTGACCTCGTAGCTTTCCAGCCGGTCGAGGAAGGTGTGGCCGAGAAGGCTCGTCGTCAGCGCGCCGGGCCGCGCGACAAGGGCGCGCACGTTGCGTTCGACGATGGGGCCAACAGCGACGGCCTCGACAGTTGCGGCTGCCGTGAGCGACTGGCCGTTGGCGGTCTGCACCGGAACGCTGAACGACAGTTCGTCGACGCGGATTCCGGCGCGTCGCGCGTCGCCATCCGTCAGCACCAGGGCAGACGCGCCGGTGTCGACCAGCATGGGCGTCGCACGCGCCCCGTTCAGCGCGACGCGCACGACATAGGTGCCGCCGCCGCCGCGCGGCACGGTGACTTCGCGCGTGCCGGTGACGCCCTCGGCGCCCATGCCGGGAACGAGGTTGCCCAGGACCCGCCGTCCGACGGCCTCGAATTCGAAGCGATACGTGTAGATCACCCCGAGAAAGGCGAAGATCGCGAGCCAGGCGATTGTCGCCTGCACGGCATCGCCCGCGCGGCCGCGGAACATGCCCGTGACGCTGGTGCCGCACAGAACCGCGAGCATGGAGAGGCCGACGAGAGCTCCCCAGTCGCCGGCGTCGAGATTGCCGCTGGCGAGCCCGCTCGAGCGCATGGCCATCACCAGGACCAGCAGGACGACGCTTCCGAGGAGGATCCAGAGAATGGTTCTCGACGTCATATCGGCTCCGCCATCGCCGCCAGCCGGCCGGGCAGGGCCGCCATGATAGTGCATCGCTGCCCAGCGCTCATCGACAGCCAGCCGCCGATTTCCGCGAGCGTGCGCCCGCATTCTTCGCAGAGGCCATGGCGCGGGTGCATCCGGCACAGTCGGATGCAGGGGCTTTCGATCGCCGTGGCGCGATGGGCGATCGTCATGGCGCAGCAACTGCAAGAAGGGTCAGGAGAACGGCGATCTCGATCACCTGTTGGGTGGCGCCGGTCATGTCGCCGGTCTGCCCTCCGACATGGGATCTGGCGAAACGGATCGCCAGAACGACGACGCCCCCTGTGACGACGAGCCCCATGACCATGCCGAAGAGGCCGCCGGCGGGGATCGTCAGGAGAAAGATCGCGGCAGCCAGCAGCAGCGCCCTGAACCAGTCCTCCTCCCGTGGCTGGCCTGTCGCGTAGGCGGCGCCGTCGATACGGGCCGGCGGCAGACGCACCTGGACGCCGAGGGCCGCAGCCCGGGACAGAGCTCCCGCCGCCGCCAGCACCAGCGCCGTTCGTCCCGCGCCGACGCTCGCGACGAGCGCACTGATCGCGGCCACGCGCAGGCCGATCCCGATGACGAGGGCGGAGGCTCCGAAGGTCCCGACGCGGCTGTCCTTCATGATTTCCAACCGCCGCTCGACCGTCATGCCGCCGAAACTGTCGGCGGTGTCGGCAAGGCCGTCCTCATGGAAGGCGCCCGTCATGACGATGGCCGCACCGACGCAGACGAGGGCTGCGACAACCGGCGGCCAGACCAGCGAGGCGAGGATCAGGACCGCGCCCGCGAGACCTCCAAGAATGAGGCCTGCCAGCGGCACGACCCGGATCAGCCGGGTGAAATCGGGCAGCCCATGCGGGTCCGCCTCCCCGGGGAGGGGCGGGAGCGGGAGGCGCGAGAAGAAACGGAGCGCAACAATCGTGTCACGCCAGAGGGCTGGATTGTCCATGCCGAATGGCATAGCCAGAGCCGCGCCGGTTCGCCAGCCCGGCTTGTGCCGGCGCAACCTGTCCTGCTACCGCTCCGCACCCTGCGAAGCCGATTCCGAAAGCGCTCCATGGCTCTGCCGCCTCCGAATCCCTCCGGTCTGCCCTTCGACGACATCCGCGACCTGCTCACCCGCATGCCCGGACCTGACGAGGCTGCGGTCGCCGAGGTGCGGTCGCGCGACGCCGAACTGACCAAGCCGGCGGGTTCGCTCGGGCGTCTGGAGGAGATCGTCACATGGGTCGCGGCCTGGAGCGGCAACGGCAAGCCGCGCGTCGACCGGCCGCTGGTCGCCATCTTCGCCACCTCGCACGGCGTCACGGCGCAGGGCGTGTCGGCCTTTCCGGATGCCGTGAACCGCCAGATGCTGGAGAATTTCGCCGCCGGCGGCGCCGCGATCAACCAGATCTGCGTCGCCAACGACATCGGCCTGAAGGTCTTCGACCTGGCCATCGACGTGCCGACGCCGGACATCACGCTTGCCGATGCCATGGATGAGCCCGGCTGTGCGGCCACCATCGCCTTCGGCATGGAGGCGATCGTCGGCGCCGACTTGCTCTGCCTCGGCGAAATGGGGATCGGCAACACGACCGTGGCCGCGGCCGTTCATCATGCCCTCTACGGCGGGGACGCTGGCGACTGGGTCGGTCCGGGCACGGGTGTGGGTGCCGAGGGTCTGGCGCGAAAGGCGGATGCGGTCGCTCGCGCCGTCGCGCGTGCCGGCGGCCCCGGCCTCGATCCGCTTGAGGTCCTGCGCCGCGTCGGCGGCCGCGAGATCGCCGCCATCGCCGGCGCCATCCTGGCCGCCCGTCTGCAGCGCATTCCGGTGCTGCTGGACGGCTATGTCGTGACCGCTGCCGCCGCCGTCCTGCACGCTATCGACCCGACGAGCCTGGATCATTGCCTCGCGGCCCATCGCTCGGCCGAAACGGCCCACGGCCGCGTGCTGGAGACGATCGGCAAGCGGCCGCTGCTCGATTTCGGCATGCGTCTCGGCGAGGCGTCGGGCGCGGCGCTCGCCTGCGGCATCGTCAGGAATGCGCTGGCCGTGCATCAGGGCATGGCGACCTTCGACCAGGCCGCGGTCAGCCGCCGGACGTGACGCAGACGGCGGCTCTGCCGGCGGTTTCAGTGCGCGGTGAGCACGATGCGCACGAGATCGGCGGCATTCCGTGCGCCGAGCTTTTCCATGATCCTCGCCCGATGGACCTCGACGGTGCGCGGGCTGATGCCCAGCATGCGGCCGACTTCCTTGTTGGACGAGCCCTCGGAGATGCGCTCCAGGACCTCGCGTTCGCGTGCCGTCAGCAGGTTCTCACCCGGAAAATGCGTGGCCAGACGGGGCGTCCCGGAAGGACCCTGCGCGCGTGACGCAATCGCCGTGCGGACGCGGCGGACCAGCATCTCCGCATCGAATGGTTTCTCGAAGAAGTCGAGGGCGCCGCTCCTGATCGCATCGACGGCCATCGGAATGCTGGCCTGCCCGGACATGGCAAAGACCGGCGCCGTGCAGGCAGTCGCCTTCAGGATCTTCAGGAGATCGAGGCCCGAATGCCCGGGCATGCCGACGTCGAGGATGATGCAGTCCGGCATGTGGCCCTGGGCCGCCGAGACGAAGGACATCCCGTCGGCGAAACCGGTGACGCCGAAGCCTTCCATGGACAGGATCGTGCCGAGGGAATCGCGCACGGCCGGATCGTCGTCGACGACATAAACGTCGCCATGAGCTGTCGCATTCACGTCGTCATACTCCCTTGCCCGCCGCCTGGCGGCTTTCCGGCACGCTCCCCGCGAGGGGCAGGACCAGCGAGAAGGTCGCGCCCCGGCCGCCGCCGCCCGGATCGACCCGGATGACCCCGCCATGGCTTTCCGCGATAGCGCGCGAGATGGTGAGGCCGAGGCCGAGACCCGACCGCTTCGATGTCGCAAACGGGCGAAACAGATCAGCCATGGCGTCCGCCGCAATTCCGGCGCCGCTGTCCGTCACCGAGAACCACGCGCATCCGTCTCCGGCCCTGGTGACGATCTCGATCCGGCCGCGCTCCTGGCCCTCGACGGCGTCGAGGGCATTGCGCAGCAGGTTGACCGCCACCTGCTGCACCTGGATTGCGTCGGCGTGAACGATGAGGTCCTTCTTCGGCGCCCGTCGCGTCACCTCGATGGCCGACCGGCGTCCCAGCAATGTCAGGTCCACGGCGTCGTCGACCAGCGGATCGAGCGCGACCGGCGCGTGGCTGGGCACCCGCTTCTCCACGAAGCTGCGCATGCTGCTGATGATCTGGCCGGCCCGTTCGGCCTCGCGCCTCGCCTTGGCGATCACCGGCGAGGCTGTCGCGGCGACGTCGTCAGTGAGGAGGCGCCCGGCGGCCTGCAGATAGAGACAGATGGCGGTCAGCGGCTGGTTGAGCTCATGGGCGAGCGCCGACCCCATCTGGTCGAGCGCGGCCACCCGGGCGAGGTGGTTCAATTCGGATCGCAGCAGCGCAAGCCGCTCCTCCGCCTCCCGGCGTGACCGGAGATCCCTCAGGATGCAGATGAACTGGATTCCGTCCGGCGTCGCGGCTTCCGCGACCGACACCTCGACGGGATACAGCGAGCCGTCGCGGTGCCGGGCCAGAAGCTCCTGCGGCGCACCGATGCGCTGCCGCATTTGCGTCGCCCCGTCCACTGGCTGCGTGACCTCGGCCTCCAGACCGGTAAGAACCATGTCGATCGGCCGCCCGGCGACCTCGGGCGCGGTCCAGCCCGACATCAGCTCGCAGGCCCGGTTGAAGACGAGGATCGTCGCTGCAGCGTCGAGCACGGCAATGCCGTCGCCCGCCATGTCGAGCACACGCGACAGGCGCGCTTCGGAGACGCTGGTGAACGGTGTGACGATCTGTTGGATGCCAGCCTCCGCAGCACGTGGACGCCGCGAGCCGACCTGCGTCAACCCGCCTCATCCGTAAACAATGCTACGGAGAAACCCGGAGCGCAACGG
>CAZEZD010000056.1:0-11401 GCA_964516115.1 uncultured Hyphomicrobiales bacterium | reverse complement strand
CGACCTTCGCCTTCGTGCCCTTCGGCGGCGGCGGCGCGCTGCATGCCGGCGCGCTCATTGCCGACATCGGCCTCAAGGCGGCGCTGGTGCCGCGCTTTCCGGGCGTCACCTCGGCCATGGGCTGCGTCATGGCGGACATCCGCCACGACCAGGTGCAGACGCTGAACCTCGTCCTCGACGGGCTGGACGCGACGGCGCTCGACCGGCGCATGGCGGAGGAGGGCGCGGCTGCCCATGCCGTCGTCGCAGGCGCCGGCCTCACGGTCAGCCGGATCGACGTCACCTATGAACTCGACATGCACTATCTCGGCCAGACGCATACGGTCGCCGTGCCCTTGCCGGTGACGCTGGCAGCGGGCCGCACCGGCATCACCTCCAACATCGTCCGAAAGGCCTTCGAGGCGGCCTATTCGCGCGCCTTCTCGCGGCTGCTGCCGGGGCTCGGCATCCGCATCGTCAACCTGCGCACCGCCGCCATCGGAAGGCGTCTCGCCATCGACCTTGCCGCGCTCGCCCCCGACGCTTCGGCCTCGGTGGCGAAGGCCCGCACAGGCGCGCGTCCGGTCTGGTTCGGCGGCTGGCAGGAGGCGGCTGTCTTCTCGCGTCTCGACCTGCCGGTCGACGCGGTGGTGGACGGCCCGGCCGTGCTGGAGCAGCCCGACGCCACCATTCTCGTGCCGCCCGGCCAGCGCGCCCGGGTCGACCGCTTCGGCAACCTCGTCATGGAGCGCCTGTGATGGACCTTTCCCGCACCGCGCTGCTCGTCTGCGACGTGCAGAACGACTTCCTGCACCCGGATGGCGCCTATGGCCGCGCCGGCCAGTCGGCGCCCGAAATCGCGGCGCTCCCGGCGCGTCTGAAGCCGCTGGCGAACCTCGTCCGGGCGAAGGGCGGCTGGATCGTCTCGACCCATTTCACCCTGGTGCCCGGCAAGGGCGGCGAGCCCTTCATCTCTGACCACCTGAAGACCTTGCGGCCATTCCTGGTGAAGGGCGATTTCGTGCCGGGCTCCTGGGGCCACGACACGGTCGATGCGCTGCAGCCGGTCCATATCCGGGTGGAGAAGGTCGCCTATTCCGCCTTCTACATGTCGCGGCTGGAGTGGGTGCTGAGAAAGGCGGGCATCGACACGCTGCTCGCGTGCGGCATCGTCACCAATGGCGGCGTCGCTTCCACCGTGCGCGGCGCCCATGTCCGCGATTTCCACGTGACAGTGATCGAGGACGGCTGCGCCGCCTTCTCGCCGAAGGTCCATGACGAGGCCATCGCCGGTCTCAGGCCCGTGGCCCGCATCGCGACGGTGGCCGAACTGATCGCGGAGATCGGCGGGTGAGGATGGTACGTCGTTGCCCCTCACCCTTCCCTCTCCCCGCAAGCGGGGAGAGGGAACTTCTGCCTCGTGTCCGTGCTCATCCGTCGCGCCAGGCGCAGCGCTTGCCGGTGATGTCGCGACGCCGGTGCCCCCTCTCCCCGCTTGCGGGGAGAGGGAAGGGTGAGGGGCCATCATGTCCCGAATCCTGACCGACGACTCGCCCTTCGACGTCTCGGTGGCTGTCGCCATCGTCGGCGGAGGTGCCGCCGGCCTCTGCGCGGCGCTGGCGGCGAAGGAGGCGGGCGCCGAGCCCGTCGTTTTCGAGCGCGACGCGCTTCCGCAGGGCTCGACCGCCCTCTCCGGCGGCCTCCTTCCCGCGGCCGGCACCGCCGCCCAGCGCGCCGCCGGCATCGCCGACAGCGCTGAGGCCTTCGCCGCCGATATCCAGGGGAAGGCTCATGGCGAGGCGGACCCCGCCGTGCTCAAGGCCGTCACGAAAGGCGCCGGCCCCGCCATCGATTGGCTCACCGAGCGGCACGGCCTCGCCTTCACGGTCATCGACGACTTTTCCTATCCCGGCCATGCGGCGCGCCGCATGCACGGCCTCGCCTCGCGCTCCGGCGCCGAGCTCATCGACCGGCTGCGCGCCGCGGTCGAGGCCGCCGGCATCGACATCGTCACCGGCGCCCATGTCACCGCCCTTGTCGCGACGCCGGAGGGCCGCATCCGCGGCCTGGTCGTCACCCGTCCCGACGGAACTGAGGAGCGCATCGGTTGCGACGCGCTTGTGCTCGCCTGCAATGGCTATGGCGGCAACCGGGCCCTCGTCGCCGAGCACATCCCGGCGCTGAAGGACGCGCTCTATTTCGGACATCCCGGCAACCAGGGCGACGCCGTGCTGTGGGGCCGTGCGCTCGGCGCAGACCTGCGCCACATGACGGGCCATCAGGGCCATGGGTCCGTTGCTCACCCCCACGGCATCCTCATCTCCTGGGCCGTCATCATGGAGGGCGGCTTCCAGTTGAACGCCGCGGGCAGCCGCTTCTGGAACGAGGCCTCCGGCTACTCCGAGGCGGCCCTCGCCGTGCTCGGCCAGCCCGGTGGCGTCGCCTATGACATCTTCGACGCCCGTATCGCCGGCATCGCCCGCCAGTTCGAGGACTTCCGCCGGGCCGAGGCGGCGGGCGCCGTCCTTCAAGCGGAATCATCGGATGAACTGGCAGCGCGCCTCAGCATTCCGGCGGAAGTGATTCGCGTGACTCTCGAATCCGTCGCGGACCTCAAGCGACGCGGAGCCCGCGATGCCTTCGGCCGCGACTGGACCGGCGTGCCTCAGCTCGAACCGCCCTTCCGGGCAGTGAAGGTGACCGGAGCCCTGTTCCACACCCAAGGCGGACTTGCCGTCGACGCCGCGGCGCGGGTGCTCCGGACCGATGGTGCGCCGCTGCCCAATCTCCTCGCGGCAGGGGGCGCCGCGGTGGGGGTGTCAGGACCCGACGCCTCCGGCTATCTTTCCGGCAACGGGCTTCTGACCGCCGTGGTGCTGGGACGCATCGCGGGCGGGGAGGCGGCCCGGCTCGCCCTCGCCTGAAGCCCCTGAGAGCCCCATGCCCGTCGACCTCAAGGCCCTGAAGCCGATCCTCGCCCGCGTCCGCGCCACGCCCCCCGCCAAGCACCCCGACGACTGGATGGCGGCGGCCTGCCCTAGCGTCAGCGCCTCCGACAAGGCGGCGATCGCCGCGGCCGTGGCCAAGGTTCCCGCTCCGACCTTCGCGCGCGATCCGGCGCGCATCCCTGCGCTCCAGAAGATCCTTAAGAAGGACAAGTTTGCGGCCTACCTCGTGCCCCGCGCCGACGAGCATCAGGGCGAGTATCTGGTCGCCCGCGCCGAGCGGCTGAGGTGGCTCACCGGCTTCACCGGATCGGCCGGCTTCGCCATCGTGCTGCAGAAGGAGGCCGCCCTCTTCGTCGACGGCCGCTACACGCTGCAGGCGCCGGCCGAGACCGACGCCTCCGTCATCGAATGCCGCCACTTCAAGAAGCCGCCGGCCATCGAGTGGCTGGCGACCAAGGTGAGGAAGGGCGACCGCATCGGTTTCGATCCGCGCGTGACGCCGGTGAAGGAGGCCGAGCGCTGGCGCGAGGCGATGGCCAAGGCCGGGGCGGAGCTCGTGGCCATGGAGAAGAACCCGATCGACGCCATCTGGACCGACCAGCCGGGCGACCCCTTTTCCGCGATCCACGCACAGCCGCTGAAATATGCCGGCGAGGCCAGCGCCGACAAGCGCGGCCGCGTCGGCGCGGACATCGCGGCGCGCGGGGCGAAGGCAGCGGTGCTCAACCAGCTCGATTCCATCGCCTGGCTGCTCAACGTGCGCGGCGGCGATACGCCGGCAACCCCGCTGGTCCAGAGCTTCCTGGTCCTTTCCGCCGACGGCCACGCCACCTGGTTCGTCGACAAGGCGAAGTTCACCGCCGGCCTCGACGCCCATCTCGGCAACGGCGTCACGGTGCGGCCCATCGAGGCCTTCGCCGACGGGTTGAAGGAACTCGCCGGCAAGTCCGTCACGATCGATCCCGACACCGCGACCGCCTGGATCGCGGACACGCTGACTGCAGCGGGCGCCACCCTCGTTCACGGCCCCGATCCTTCCGTGTTGCCCAAGGCGCGCAAGAACAAGGTGGAACTCGCCGGCACGCGCAAGGCCCATGTCCGCGACGGTGCCGCCATGGCGCGCTTCCTCCACTGGATCGATCGCGAGGCGGTGGGGCAGGGCGAACTTGCCGTCATGGCGAAGCTCGAGGAGATCCGCGGCGCCGATGCCCTGCACAAGGGCCCAAGCTTCACCACGATCGCCGGAGCCGGTTCCAACGGCGCCATCGTCCACTATCGTTCCTCGCCCGAGACCGAGCGCAAGGTCGAGAAAGGCACGTTCCTGCTCATCGACTCCGGCGCGCAATACCTCGACGGCACCACCGACATCACCCGCACCATCGCCGTCGACCGTGTGCCGAAGCGATTGCGCGAGCACTATACCCTGGTCCTGAAGGGCCATATTGCCGTCGCGACGGCGCGCTTTCCGAAGGGCACGGGCGGCATCGCCTTGGACGGCTTCGCCCGCCGAGCGCTCTGGCAGGCCGGCCTCGATTTCGACCACGGCACCGGCCACGGCGTCGGCGTCTATCTCGGCGTCCACGAGGGCCCGGCGCGCCTGTCGCCGCTGTCGCAGGTGCCTCTCGAACCCGGCATGATCCTGTCCAACGAGCCCGGCTTCTACGAGACCGGCTCCCACGGGATCCGCCTGGAAAACCTCGTCGTCGTCACCGAGAGCGCGAAGCCGGGCTTTCTCGAATTCGAGACCATCACCTTCTGCCCCTTCGACCGGCGGGCCATCGTCGTGGAGATGCTGACGGAGGAAGAGCGCCGCTGGCTGGACGCCTATCATGCCCGCACCCGCGACCTTCTGGCCGGGCCGCTGAAGGGCGCCGACCGCGCCTGGCTTCTGCGGATGACGTCGCCCTTGTGACCAGGGAAAAGGAAAACTGCACGGTTGACGTTACGTAAGTCATGGAGAATGTTGATATTTCTCGTTCCGCATAGGTTTCTTGATACCGTTTGTTAAGGGCTCTGTCTGATGGTTGGCATCACGTTAACCATCGGGGTATCCATGCGCTTCCTCTCCCGTCTTCCTCTCGCTGCGAAGGTCGCCGCCTTCTCGGCACTGATGATCACCGCCGTCGCTGTCGGCGCCGGCTTCTACGCCGTGTCGCAGATCGACGCCCGCATGGCCGAGATCGTCGAATCGCAGATCACCGAGCGCACCGTGGCCATGGCCAAGGCTGTCGAACTCGGGCTGGAGGGAGGCAAGCTTGAGCGCTCATCCGCCGGCGTCGTGCTGCGGGTGCGCGGCAACGCTCTGCCGGCCGAGGGCGACCACCGCATCGTTGATCATGCGAGCGATGCCGCCTCGATGTTCCGCACAGACCCCGCCACAGGCGATCTGATCCGCCACTCCAGCTCGGTGAAGGACGCCCAGGGCAACCGTGTCATCGGCACCCGCATTCCCGCGGCTTCGGCCATCGCCAAGGCGATCAACCGCGGCGAGGTCATGACCGACCATATCGTCGTCGCCAATATCCCGCGCATCGCCCGATACGTGCCGATCGTCACCGCCGACAACAAGGTCATCGGCGCGGTCGGCGCCGGCATCAGCAAGGGCGCCGCCGACGCCTCCGCCGCGACCATGCGCCAGGGCGTCATCATCGCGCTCGCCCTGCTGACGATCACCGCCGCGGTCGGCGTCTTCCTCCTGCTCACCCGCTTCCTGAAGCCGGTGCGCGAGGCGGCCGACGCCATCAACAGCCTCGCCGAGGACCGCACCGTCGACATGTCGCGCCATGCCGGCCGCCAGGACGAGATCGGCCTGATCGCCCGCGCCGTCGACAGCCTCGGCGCGAGCCTTGCCGAGCGCGCCCAGATGCGTGCCGCCGAAGGCGAGCGCATGGCGGCCCAGCAGGCGCGGCGCGCCGCCATGGAGCAGGCGGTCAGTCAGTTCGATGCCGCCATTGGCTCGGTCCTCGACCGCGTAGCCTCCCGCGCCGTCTCGGTGACGGGTGCCACCGGCACGGTCTCGGAGTCGGGGGAGGCCGCCGAAGTCGGTGCGCGCGATACGGTGCAGGCCACCGAGGAGACCCTCCACCGTGTCACCGGCATTGCCGGTGCGACCGAGGAACTCAACGCCGCCATCGTCGAGATCCGTCGCCAGACGGAAGAGGCGATGAAGGTCTCGTCCGAGGCGACGCAGGCGGTCGAGTCGGCCGCGGCCGACGTCTCCGGACTTGCAGCCATGGGCGAGAAGATCGGCGAGGTGGTGGAACTGATCCGCGCCATCGCCGAGCAGACCAACCTGCTGGCCCTCAACGCCACCATCGAGGCCGCCCGCGCCGGTGAGGCGGGCCGCGGCTTCGCCGTCGTCGCCTCCGAGGTCAAGCAACTCGCCTCGCAGACGGCCCGCGCGACCGAGGACATCGCCGCGCAGGTGGCCTCGATCCAGCAGGCGACCGGACGCAGCGTCTCGTCGATGGGCGGCATCACCGACACGGTCGTGCGCATGCGCCGGGCGAGCGAGGCCATCTCCACCGCCATCGACCAGCAGGCCCAGGCGACGCAGGAAATCGGCGTCAGCGTTGAGGGAACCGCCAGCGTCGCCCAGACGGCCGGCCAGTCCATCGGCATGGTGTCGGAGCGCCTGCGCGGCGTTTCCTCGGCAGTGGGCTCGCTGAACGATGTCGCCAAAGGGCTGGAGACCGACATTCACGGCCTGCGCCAGGCCGTCGGCGCCTTCCTCGACGAGGTCAAGGCCGCCTGAGCCGCATCTGCCCGACAAAGTCAAAGGCCCGCCGGTTTCGGCGGGCCTTTTGCGTTCGGCAGGGACGCCGTGGATCAGGCGAAGGCGGCTTCCACCGCCGCCGCCATGCGCAGCAGGCGGCGATCCTGCCCCCCGAGCGCCGTCATCATGAAGCCGACCGGCAGGCCCTTCACCGCCGGGCAGGGGATCGAGATGCCGGTGAATGCGAAGATGTTGCCCATCGTGGTGTTGCGCAGCATCAGGCCGTTGGCGGTCCAGAACTGGTCGTCACTCGCCGTGAGGTCAGAGATCTTCGGCGCCCGGATCGGCGTCGTCGGCAGGATGAGGGCATCGACATCGGCCAGCCGGTCCCGCATTTGCATCACGAGTTCGGCGCGCCTGTTGACGAGGCGGATGTAGTCGGGGGCCGCGGCCTTGGCGCCGATGCGCACGCGCGCCAGCACGCGCGGATCGAAGTCGCGCGCGCGGTCCTCCAGCCACTCGGCGTGGACGGCGGCTGCCTCCATCGCCACGAACGGCGCTTTCGCCATGGCGTCGGCAAGGTCCTGCAGAAGGTCCTCGATCGAGATCTCGGTGACCCGGGCGCCGGCCTTGGCGAGCCGCGCCACGGCGGCCTCGAAGGCCTGTTCCACCTCCGGCTCGATTTGCCCGAACAGCCGGCCGCGCGGGATGGCGAGCCTGAGGCCGGCGAGCGGCGCAGGCGTCAGCGTCCACGGCTCCTCGCCGGCCAGCACCGCGTCTGTCGCAGCGCAGTCGGCGACGGTCTTCGCCAGCGGGCCGATGGAATCGAGCGCGTAGGACAGGGGGAAGGCGCCCGTGGTCGGGATACGCCCGTAGGTCGGCTTGAAACCGACGCAGCCGTTGAGGCCCGCCGGAATGCGGATGGAACCGCCCGTGTCGGTGCCGAGGCCCATGCGCACCGTGCCCTCGGCCACCGAGACGCCCGCGCCTGAGGACGAACCGCCGGGAACGCGGCTCTTGTCGGCGGCGTTGCCGGGCGTGCCGTAATGCGGATTGATGCCGATGCCCGAGAAGGCGAACTCGCTCATGTTGGTCTTGCCGACGATGACGCAGCCGGCCTGCCGGAGCCGCGCGATCGTCGGCGCGTCGACGGATGCCGGCGGCTGCGACCTGAGGATCGTGGAGCCGGCGGTCGTCACCTCACCGGCGACGTCGAACAAATCCTTGATCGAGATGACCCAGCCGTCCAGCGGCGACAGCCTGACGCCCGCCTTGGCGCGCGCGTCGGCGGCATCGGCCTCTGCCCGCGCCCGTTCGGCGTAGACCTTCGTGAAGGTGACGCGGCCATCGGACTTCGGATCGTCGATGCGGGCGAGCGAGGCTTCCAGCGCGTCGCGGACGGATGTGGGCATGTACGGCACTCCAGGCAGCAGGGTCCGGGGGACTGTCGGCTGCCCCGCCCGCTCCGGTCAAGCGCGGGACAGCCGTTGTGCTCAGGCCGGTTCGGTGCCGCACCACTCGGCGACGAACAGGGCCATGGACTTGGTCGCCTTGCGCAGGCTGTCGATGGAGAAGCGCTCGTCGAAGCCGTGCACCCGCTCGGCCGAGGGGCCGTAGTTCAGCGTCGGGATGTCGTCGAACAGCGCATAGACCCGGCCGTCGAGATAGGCCGGCGTGACGCTCTCCTGCAGCGGCTCGCCCCAGGCGCGCTGATGGGCGCGACCGAGAACCGCCTCGGCCTCGGAGCCGGGCTTCAGGATGTAGCCCTCGGTGGTGAAGCCGTTCCAGACCACCTTCGGCGGGTTGTTGGCAAGGAAACGGTCCTCTCGCGCCGCCCTGGCGATGGTGTCCTCGATGGCGCGCATCATCTCCTGCGGCTTCTCGCCCGGGAAGATGGAGATGCGGCAGTCGACGGTGCACCAGGCCGGCACCGAGGAGGCCCAGTCGCCGCCCTTGATCTTGCCGATGTTGAGATTGATCGGATGCGCCTCGTCCTTGAACAGCGGATGGTCCTTGGTCTTCGTGTTCCAGAAGGCCTCGAGCTCGCGCAGCTTCCTGATGACGCCATAGGCCGCCTCGATGGCGTTCTGGCCGGCGCCGGCCTCGCGCACATGGACCGGGTGGCCCTGCACCGTGAACTGGAACCAGACGACGCCGACATTGCCGCGGGTGATCTTGCCCTGGCTCGGCTCGGGAATCAGGGCGGCTTCCGCCTTGTAGCCGCGCAGATGGCACTGCAGCGCGCCGTTGCCGGTCGATTCCTCTTCCACCACCGACTGGACGTAGACGGTGGCGGCCGGCTGCAGGCCGATGCGCTTGAGCGCATCGAAGACCGCGACCATGGCGCCGTGGCCGGCCTTCATGTCGCCGGCGCCGCGGCCGTAGAACCAGTCGCCGTCGATGCGCGGCTCGTAGGGCGGCGAGGTCCACATCTCCAGCGGGCCTGGCGGCACGATATCGATGTGGCCCTGCATGATCAGGCTGTGGCCGGTCTCGGCCTTCGGCCGGTGGATGCCGACGACGATGGGCGCGGTGGAGTGCGTGTCGGAGAAGGGCGAGCCGCCGGGATGGCGCTTGATCGCCTCCTCGTCCATGGCGAAGCGCTCCATGGCGAAGCCGCGCTTGCGCAGTTCCTGGAACACGAAGTCCTGCACCGCGTGCTCGTCGCCGCGCTGGGAGGGATAGCGCACCAGCGTCTTGAGATAGTCGAGCTGGGCGTCGAAGCCGTCATCGACGGCTTTGATGATCTTGTCGGCGAGGACGGGGTCGAGGGCCATGGGCAATGCTCCGGACAGTAGGCGATGGAGGGGAAGGATCAGGGCTGGGTCGGCTCGACGCCGCACCATTCGGCGACGAACAGCGCCATGGCGCGCGTGACGCGGCGCATGCTGGCCATCGAGAAACGCTCGTCGAAACCGTGGATGTTCTCTGAGATCGGGCCGTAGCAGAGCGCGGGAATGCGGTCGTAGAGGGCATAGACGCGGGTATCGAGATAGCCGGGCGTCACAAGGTCCTGGAGCGTCTCGCCGGTCGCCGTCTCATGGGCGCGCGCGAGCACGGCCTCGGCCTCCGAACCCGGTTCCAGCGCATAGCCTTCCGTCGTGAAGCCCGTGAAGGTGACGCGCGGGGGATTGTTGGCGAGGAACCTGTCGGACCGCGCCGCGCCCGTCACCGCCTCCTCGACGGCGCGCATCATGGTTTCGGCCGGCTCGCCGGGATAGATGGCGATGCGGCAGTCGATGGCGCACCAGGCCGGCACGGAGGAGGCCCAGTCGCCGCCCTCGATCATGCCGATGTTGAGGTTGATCGGATGGTCGACGTCCTCGAAGTGGCGGAAGTCGGCCTTCTTGGCGTTCCAGCGCGCCTCGAGGTCCCGCAGCGCCCGGATGACGCCGTGAGTCGCCTCGATGGCGTTCTGGCCTGTCCCGGCCTGGCTGACATGGACCGGCAGGCCCGCCACCTCGACACGGAACCAGACGACGCCGGTATTGGCGCGGATGAGCTTCTCGTCCTCCGGCTCCGGGATCAGTACGGCATCCGCCCTGTAGCCGCGCAGGTGGCATTGCAGCGCGCCGTTGCCTGTGGATTCCTCCTCGACGACGGATTGCACCGTCACTGTTGCGGCCGGCTGCAGGCCGATGGCGGCGAGGGCGTCGAAGACGGCGAACATGGCGGCATGGCCCGCCTTCATGTCGGCGCCGCCGCGGCCGTAGAACCAGTCGCCCTCCATATGCGGGTCGAAGGGATCGCGCGACCACAGATCCCGAGGTCCCGCCGGCACCACGTCGACATGGCTCTGCAGGATCAGCGTCCGCCCGATTTCTTCGCGCGGTCGGTGGATGCCGACGACGATGGGCGCGTTGGAATGGTCTTCGGTCACCGGCGAACCGCCGGGATGACGGGCGAGCGCCGCGGGCTCCATGGCGAAGCGCTCGGTGGCCCAGCCACGGCGCTTCATCTCCGCCAGCACGAAATCCTGGCAGGCGTGCTCGCGCCCGCGCGTCGAGGCGAAGCGGACGAGATCGGCGGTCAGGACCATCTGGCGGTCGAAGCCGGCGTCGACGGCGGCGATGATCGTGTCGGCGAGGGCGGGATCGAGAGGCATGATGGCATCCGTGTCGGGAGCCGCGAGCCTATCTGCGCCCGCCGGTCGATCAACCGCCGCGGGCGCAGCCGAGATGCGCGGCAGGCGGTGTATCGGGGAGCGGGGCAGGGTTCGCACTGAACGTGCCGCTCTGCATCGGGGAGGTGCGTCCTTCGAGGCTCGCCTCCGGGCCATGCTCACGCATCGCCGGGCTCGCACCTCAGGATGAGGAGGAAGGTTGCTGGCACCGACCGGAACCTTGGTGCAACGCGTTCCCGCCCTCATCCTGAGGTGCGAGCCTGAAAGGCGAGCCTCGAAGGACGCACTCGGCCGATGCAATTCTCAGAACTTCTGACGCGCTCGCGCAAACCACCCCGCCGCGCGTCGCCCTTGCCTCGGCCCTCCATCCGGGGAACATGGCGCAAACCTCTCCAGCCCGGTCGAATCCCATCATGAAAGCCGTCTTCACCGACCTCCACAAAGGCCACGACCCCAAGCGCTTCATCCTGCGCGGCAAGTTTGCGCAGGGCGAGGAGCGCCCGGAGCGCGCCGAGCGGCTGATGGCGGGGCTCAAGGCCGGCAACCATGTCTTGGTGCCGAGTGAGGCCTTCGGTCAGGGCCCGCGCCTCGGCGTCCACTCCGTCGACTTCCTGCGCTTCATGGAGGAGGCCTCGG
>CAZEZD010000055.1:0-11509 GCA_964516115.1 uncultured Hyphomicrobiales bacterium | reverse complement strand
GGGCAAGAACCCCTTCGCCGACGTGCGCGTGCGCAACGCCATCAACATCGCGGTGAACCGCGAAGCGATCACCCGCGTCGTCATGCGCGGCCAGGGCCAGCCGATCGGCTATATCGGAACGCCCTTCATTTCCGGCTATTCGGCCGAACTCGCCGCCGTGCCGCGCTTCGACCCCGCCGCCGCCAACAAGGCGCTGGACGAAGCCGGCTATCCGCGCCGGTCCGCCGAGGGCAACACGCGCTTCTCGGTGTCGCTCCAGTGCACCAACAACCGCTATGTCTCTGACGAGAACATCTGCCAGGCGGTGGTCGCCATGCTCGGCCAGATCGGCATCCGCGCCAATCTCGTCGCCAAGCCGGCGGCCCAGCACTTCCCTGAATTGCAGCGGCAGGAACTGGACTTCTTCCTCGTCGGTTGGGGCATCCCGACCTATGATGCGGAATATATCCTGACCTTCCTCTACCACACGCGTTCGGCGAACAACGGCACCTGGAACGGCACGCGCTATTCCAACCCGGCGCTCGACGGCCGCATGCTGGCGCTGCAGACGATGCCGGACCTGACTCGGCGCAATGCCGAGCTCGCCGACATCCAGAAGCAGCTGCGCGACGCGGCCGTCTACATCCCGCTCCACCTGCAGTCGATCAGCCACGCCTCGCGCGGCGGCATCGAGGTGCCGGTGCATCCGGATGCCGGCGCCTGGTTCAAGCTGTTCCGCTTCGCCGGCTCGTGATCCGCCTGACCTGACGCGCGGCCCCCTTCCGGTGACGGGAGGGGGCTGTGCTGCATTGATCCCTCCTGTTTTGCCCCCCGTGGTCGCCCCCTCATGATCGCCTATGTCGTCAAGAGCCTCGCCCAGGCGATCCTGGTCATGCTGGCGGTCGCCCTGGTCGCCTTCTCCATGTTCCGCTTCATCGGCGATCCAGTGTCGAACCTCATGGGCCAGGAGGCAACGATCCAGGACCGTGAGCAACTCGCCCGCGAGCTCGGCCTCGAAGACCCGATCCCGGTCCAGTTCGCCCGCTTCGTCGGCAATGCCGCGCAACTGCAGTTCGGGGTGAGCTACCGGCAGGGACGTCCCGTGTCGGACCTGATCGCCGAGCGCCTGCCGGCAACCGTCGAACTGGCGCTGCTCTCGGCCCTCTTCGCCCTCTTCGCCGGCATTGCGCTCGGCGTCTACACAGCGATTTACCGGAACGGCATCCTCTCCCACGCCATCCTGTCGGTATCGCTGATCGGCGTGTCGCTGCCGACCTTCCTGATCGGCATCGGCCTCATCTGGCTCTTCGCCGTCGAACTGCGCTGGCTGCCTTCCTTCGGGCGCGGCGATGTCGTCAAGATCGGCTGGTGGTCGACCGGCCTTCTGACGACCTCTGGGTTGAAGTCACTGGTCATGCCGGTGCTGACGCTGGGCTTTTATCAGCTCACCCTGATCATGCGCCTCGTCCGCTCGGAAATGCTCGAGACCATGCGCACCGACTACGTGAAGTTCGCCCGCGCCCGCGGCGTGCCGGAGCGCACAATCTGGTTCCGCCACGCGCTGAAGAACACCATGGTGCCGGTGATGACCATCGCCGGCCTGCAGCTCGGCGGCGTCATCGCCTTTGCCATCGTCACCGAAAGCGTGTTCCAGTGGCCCGGCCTCGGCGCCCTCTTCGTGCAGGCGGTGCAGTTCGTCGATATTCCCGTGATGGCCGCCTACCTGATGTTCGTCGCCTTCGTCTTCGTGGTGACCAACCTCGTCGTCGACCTTCTCTATTTTGCGCTCGACCCCCGCCTGCGTGGCGCGGGTCCGGCCTCGGCGCATTGAGGCCCGCCATGTCCGTGACCGACTCCACCCCCAAGCCGCGCATCACCATCAGAGCCCGTCTCGCCCGGGCGTGGGATTCCGATCTCGCCTGGAGCTTCCGCCATTCGCCCGTTGCCATGGTGGCGGCGGCCATGACGGTGATCCTGCTCGGCGCCGCGCTCGGTGCCAACTGGATCGCCCCGCAGGACGCCTTCGACCCCTCGGCGCTCAACCTGCTGGACGCCTACACCAAGCCCGGCGAGGCCGGCATGGCCACGAATACGGTGTACATGCTCGGCACCGACAACCAGGGCCGCGACCTGTTCTCGGCCATCCTCTACGGGTCGCGCGTCTCGCTCTTCGTCGGCTTTTCCTCCGTCGCCTTCTCGGTGGTGATGGGCGTCGGGCTCGGGCTCCTCGCCGGCTACACCGGCGGGCGGACCGACGCTTTCATCATGCGCGTCGCCGACATCCAGCTGTCCTTCCCGGCGATCCTCATCGCGCTCCTGTTCTTCGGCGTGGCGCGCGGCCTCATTCCGCCCTCGCATCACGAGCAGATGGCGATCTGGGTGCTGATCGTCGCCATCGGCCTGTCCAACTGGGCGCAATATGCCCGCACGGTGCGCGGCTCCACCATGGTCGAGCGCAACAAGGAATATGTGCAGGCCGCCCGCGTCATCGGCCGCCCGCCGCTGTTCATCATGGTGCGCCATGTCCTGCCGAACGTGACGGGGCCGGTGCTGGTGATCGCCACCATCAACCTGGCGTTGGCCATCATCGAGGAGGCGACCCTGTCCTTCCTCGGCGTCGGCGTGCCGGCGACCCAGCCCTCGCTGGGCACCCTTATCCGCTTCGGCCAGCAGTACCTGTTCTCCGGCGAGTGGTGGATTCTGTTCTTCCCGGCGCTGGCGCTGGTGCTGCTGGCGCTCTCAATCAATCTGCTTGGCGACTGGCTGCGCGATGCTCTCAATCCGAAGCTCAGGTGAGCGCCGATGACCGCGCCCGTTCTCTCCGTCCGTGACCTCGTCGTCCAGTTCCCCACCCGCCGCGGGATCTTGACGGCGGTCGACCGCATCTCCTTCGACATCGCGCCCGGCGAGGTGCTGGGGGTCGTGGGCGAATCTGGCGCCGGCAAGTCGATGACCGGCGCCGCCGTCATCGGTCTGCTCGAACCGCCCGGCCGCATCGCCGGCGGCGAAATCCTGCTGACGGGCGAACGCATCGACAACCTTGCGCCCGAAGCCATGCGGCGCATCCGCGGCAAGCGCATCGGCATGGTCTTCCAGGATCCGCTGACCTCGCTGAACCCGCTCTACACGGTGGGCGAGCAGCTTATCGAGACCATCCAGACCCACACCAGCATGACCGGCAGCCAGGCGCGATCGCGCGCCATCGACCTCCTGACCGAGGTCGGCATTCCGGCGCCCGACAGGCGCATCGACGCCTATCCGCACCAGTTCTCGGGCGGCATGCGGCAGCGCGTCGTGCTGGCGCTGGCGCTCTGCGCCGAGCCGGAACTGGTCATCGCCGACGAACCGACGACCGCGCTGGATGTCTCCGTGCAGGCGCAGATCATCTCGCTCCTGAAGAACCTCTGCAAGGATCACGGCACCGCGGTCATGCTGATTACCCACGACATGGGGGTGATCGCCGAGACCGCCGACCGCGTCGCCGTCATGTATGCCGGACGGATCGCCGAGATCGGCCCGGTGCAGGACGTCATCAAGCGCGCCCGCCATCCCTACACCGAGGGGCTGATGGGCTCGATCCCTTCGCTCGACGCCACCGCCGACCGGCTGGTGCAGATCCCCGGCTCGATGCCGCGGCTGACCGCGATCCCGTCCGGCTGCGCCTTCAACCCGCGCTGCCCGAAGGTCTTCGACCGCTGCCTCACGGAGCGGCCGGAGCCCATGCCCGTCGGATCGACGCGAGTCGCCTGCTGGCTCTACGCCAATGACGCGGAGAAGGCGGCATGAGCGAGCCTCTCGTCACCGTCCGCAATCTGTCGCGCACCTTCGACGTGTCGAAGCCCTGGCTCAACCGTATGCTGGAGCGCGAGGAGCGCCGCCTGCTGCGCGCGGTGCAGGACGTCTCCTTCACCATCGGCCGGCGCGAGACCTTCGCGCTGGTGGGCGAATCCGGCTCCGGCAAGTCGACTGTCGCCAATATGGTGGTCGGTCTGCTCGAGCCCTCGGCGGGCTCGGTCGTCATCGACGGCGTCGATATGGCCCGCAAGGATGATGCGACCCGCCTGAAGGCGGTGCGGTCGAAGATCCAGATGATCTTCCAGTCGCCCTATGCCTCGCTTAATCCGCGCTGGCGCGTCGACCGCATCATCGCCGAGCCGATCCGCGCCTTCGGTCTGATGAGCGACGCCCGGGAGATAGAGGCGGAGGTCGGCCGGCTCCTGAGGACAGTCGGCCTGGATCCTGCCGACGGCACGAAATACCCGCACGAGTTCTCGGGTGGCCAGCGCCAGCGCGTCGCCATCGCCCGGGCGCTTGCCTCGCGGCCCGAATTCATCGTCTGCGACGAGCCGACCTCGGCGCTCGACGTGTCGGTGCAGGCGCAGATCCTCAACCTGATGCGCGACCTGCAGGACGAATTCGGCCTGACCTACCTGTTCATCTCGCACAACCTTGCCGTCGTTCGGCACATGGCGACGCGGATCGGCGTGATGTATCTCGGCCGACTCGTCGAGGTCGCGCCGGGGCGCCAGCTCTTTTCCGCGCCGCGCCATCCCTACACGCGCATGCTGCTCGACGCCGTGCCCGACCTCGACATGACGGGGCGCCCGCGCAAGCCGGTGCTCGGCGAGATCCCGAACCCGATCACGCCCCCATCGGGTTGCCCGTTCAATCCGCGCTGTCCGTTGGCCAACGGGCGCTGCCGGACGGAAGTGCCAGCCTCGATCTCGGACGAGTTCGGGACTGTCGCCTGCCATGCCGTGATAGAGGGGCGGCTGGCGGCGTGACCCCGAATGGGTGCGCGAGGGCGCCCCGCAGGACGCCCTCGCTGAAGTGGATCGTTCCGGTCGCCCCTCAGGCGGCCTTGCCGCCGATCACGCCACGGCGGATCTGGTCTTCCTCGATCGACTCGAAGAGCGCGCGGAAATTGCCCTCGCCGAAGCCGTCGTCGCCCTTGCGCTGGATGAACTCGAAGAAGATCGGACCGAGCACCGTGCCGGAGAAGATCTGCAGCAGGACGCGCGACATGCGCCCCTCCTTCTCGCCCACCGCCACCGCGCCCTCACCGTCGATGAGGATACCGTTGGCCTGCATGCGGTCGACGGGCTCGCCGTGGCCGGGGACGCGGGCATCGACCTTCTCGTAGTAGGTGACGGGCGGCGAGGGCATGAAGGGCAGGCCGTTGGCTCGCAGGGAATCGCCCGTCGCGTAGATGTCGCGCGAGCCGCAGGCGATGTGCTGGATACCCTCGCCCTTATAGAGCGCGAGGTACTCTTCGATCTGGCTCTTGTCGTCGAGGCTCTCGTTGATCGGAATGCGGATCTTGCCGCAGGGGCTGGTGAGGGCGCGGGACATGAGCCCGGTCAGCTTGCCCTCGATGTTGAAGAAGCGGATTTCGCGGAAGTTGAAGAGCTTCTCGTACCAGCCGGCCCAGAAATCCATGCGGCCGCGATAGACGTTGTGGGTGAGGTGATCGAGGTAGTAGAGCCCCGCGGGCTCGGGGTGCGCGTCGTGCGCGCCGGTCCAGACGAAGTCGATGTCGTAGATGGAGCCCTTGTCGCCGTAGCGGTCGACGAAATAGAGCAGCGAGCCGCCGATGCCCTTCACCGCGGGAATGGAGAGTTCCATCGGGCCGACCTTGCCGACATAGGGCTCGGCGCCGAGTGCGATGGCGCGCTCATAGGCGAATTTCGCGTCCTTCACCCGGAAAGCCATGGCGCAGGCGCAGGGGCCGTGCTCGGCGGCAAAGCCGGCCGCGAAGGAATCCGGCTCGGCGTTGACGATGTAGTTCACGTCGCCCTGGCGATAGAGCGTGACGTTCTTCGAGCGATGGCGCGCGACGGCGGTAAAGCCCATCAGTTCCAGCACCACCTTCAGAGAGTCGGGATCGGGGTGGGCGAACTCGACGAACTCGAAGCCGTCGGTGCCCATGGGATTGTGGGCGCTGATTTCGGCAGGCGGGGCATCGTGGGGGAACGGACCCATGGCGTTTTCCTCCGGGGACAGGAACAGTTTCGGCAGTGTCGTGCGAGTCGGGCGCAAAGGGCGTGCGAATGTCACGAGAAGGAGGATATTGAACGCACGTTTCATGCGTGATTGACTGTCGAAATGAATGAAACAGTCGCCGTCGACGGGTTTGACCTTCGGTTGCTCGATGCCCTGCAGGCTGACGGCGCACGGACCAACCAGCAGCTTGCCGATCTGGTCCGCCTGTCGCCGAGCCAGGTCTCGCGCCGGCGCCAGCGGCTGGAGGAGGACGGGCTCATCCGCCGCTACCGCGCCGTCCTCGATGCGCCGCGTCTCGGCTTCGGCGTCACCGTCTACATCTTCGTGTCGCTGGCCACCCATTCGGGGCTGAATGCGAAGCGCTTCGCCGATCTGGTGCGGACCATGCCGGAGGTGCAGGAGGCGCACGCCATGACCGGCGATGCCGACTACCTGCTGAAGCTGGTGGTGCGGGACCTGAAGGGATTGTCCGTCCTGGTCAACGAGGTGCTGCTGCCGCACGAGAGCGTGGCGCGGGTGCGGTCCTCCATCGTGCTGGAGACACTGAAGGATGAACCGCGCCTGCCGCTGGCCGTGCGCTGATGGTGGCGCCCCGTGGCGGGGACGACATGGAATTGAAACGGCCCTATCCGATGGCTGGGCCGTCACCACAGCTTCTGGATCAGCTTCATGCCCGTGCAGCCTGCCGACAAAAACACGCATCTCTCCCGCCGCCGCCTGCTTGCGCTTGTGACCTGCATGGTGTCGGCCATGCTGATGCCGGCGTCGGCGCCGGCCCGCGCCCAGTCGTCCGGCTCGGCGGGGGTCGCGGCACATTTCGCTGGCAAGCACCCTGCCGCCTATTATCAGGAAGCCGCGAACCTGTTCAGGATTGGCCGCCGGGACGAAGCGGTGTTCCTGTTCTACCTTGGGCAGTTGCGCTATCGCAGCCACCTGCGCGCACGTCCCAACCTACCGCCGGGCGGCGATGCGGCACTCTTCGCTTCGCTCTCGGAATCGGTGGGGCGACCGATCAACGAATATGCCTTCGGCGACATTCCGGCCCTCGAGCGCGCGCTGACACAGGTCCTCGCCTTCGACCTCGCCTATCCCGACACGTTCACCGCGCCGGCCGAGTTTCCCGATGCCGTCCGGGTGAACCGGGAGGGACTGGATATGCTGCGGCGCCGGATCGTCGCGGACGCCGACAAGATCCGCGAACAGCGGCGCGCCAACGGCCTGCCCAATCGGAACTGAGCGCGACGGCTCCTGACGCGATCTGATTCGGCCGGGCCTATTGAATGCCGGACCCGTCACTGACCGAGAGGGCGCAAAGTGCCGAACCGCGACATCGTCGAGCGTTTCATCGCCCTGGTCGAGGCCAACGAGCACGTGCGCGCCATCGAGGAGTTCTACACCGAGGACGCTTCGATGCAGGAGAACCTCGGGCCGCCGCGCGTCGGGCGCGATGCGCTGGTCGCCCACGAGAAGGCGGCGCTCGCGCGGGTCGCCGGCGTCCACACACACAAGGTCAGGACGTTCCTGGTGGATGGCGACCACGTGGCGATCCATTGGGTCTTCGACTTCACCCTGCCCGACGGCACCACCCGCCGCTTCGACGAGATGGCGCTGCAGACCTGGCGCGGTGATAGGATTGCCGTCGAGCGCTTCTTCTACGATCCTTCAACGGTGAAGTGACGCGGGTCCAATCTTGACCGGCTTGCCGGGGTCGGCGCCCTTTCCCGTTCGCCCGCCCAGGTGCTACGTCTCTGCCATACCAGAGAGACGCTCCATGCCCCCAGACGCCCGCCCGCTGCTCGCTCTCGCGCCCGTAATCCCCGTGCTCACGATCAAGGACGCGTCGACGGCCGTGCGGCTCGCCCGCGCACTGGTCGCCGGAGGCCTTCCCGTCATCGAGGTGACGCTGCGAACGCCCGTCGCCCTTGAGGCCATCCGCGCCATTGCGCGCGACCTGCCTGACGCAGTCGTCGGAGCCGGTACCATCACCCGCGCCGGTGATATCCAGGCGGCGACCGCCGCCGGGTCGCGCTTCCTCGTCTCGCCGGGCACGCCGCCTGATCTGGCGGATGCGCTGGCCAACCTGCCGGTCCCCGTGCTGCCGGGCTGCGCCACGGTCACCGAGGCCATGGCGCTCGCCGAACGCGGCTTCGCTGCGCTGAAGTTCTTTCCCGCCGAACCGTCGGGCGGCGCAGCTTTCCTGAAGAGCCTCTCGGGCCCGCTTCCCGGTCTCGTCTTCTGCCCGACCGGAGGGATCGATGCGGCGAAGGCGCCGTCCTATCTGGCGCTCGGCAATGTCGGCGCCGTCGGCGGGTCCTGGGTCGTGCCAGACGACGCGCTGGCATCCGGCGACTTCGCCCGCATCACGGACCTTGCGAGGGCAGCGCGCGCCTTGCGGCCATGAACGACCGGCCGTGGCGACACGAATTCGGCGCAGTTGTCACACTTGCTGCAGGTCCGATCATGCATAGATCGGAGCGGGCGGAGCTTCAGGGAGACATCCGGTGACCGACATTTCCAGGATTTTGACGGCTGTTCTGTCGGGCGGAACGCAGCAGGGCGGTGCCGGCGGCCTTCTCGGCCAGCTTGCCGGCATGGCCGGCGGAGGTCTGCAGAGCCCGGCCGGGCCGGGTGGCGCCGGCGCTCCCCAGTCCGGCGGTGGTCTTCTCGATCAGCTGGGCGCGGCGCTCCGCAATGCGCAGGTGCAGGGCGGCGGTTTTCAGTCGGCAGCGCCCTCCTCGGGCCAGCCGGGCAGCGGCAACCTGCTCGACCAGTTGATGGGCGCGCTGCGCAATGCGCAGTCCCAGGGCGGCGGAGGCCTCGGCGGCATGTTCGGCCAGGCGGCCGAGGTGCTGCAGAAGAATGCCGGCGGCTTTGCAGGCGGCGCTGCGGCCGGCACGCTGGCGGGTCTGCTCCTCGGCACTGGCGCCGGCCGGCAGATCGCTGGAACGGCGGCTCGGCTCGGCGGCCTCGCGGCCATCGGCGGCCTCGCCTATGTGGCGCTGCGCAACTACCAGCAGGGTAAGCCCGTGGTTCAGGGCACGATCGACGACGTGTCCGGCATGTTCGGTCTCGGGCAGGCCCCGCAGGGCTTTGCGAACGCCGGCGGCACGTCCGAAGACACCGCAGAAATCCTGCTCCGCGCCATGGTCGCGGCAGCTTATGCCGACGGTGAGATGTCCGCCGAAGAGCGCGCCATGATCGTCGGGCAGCTTGATTCCATGGGCCTCGGTCAGGCCGAGAAGAGCTATCTTGAGGGGGTTCTCGCTGCGCCCGTGAGCATGAAGATTATCGCAGCCTCCTGCACCACCGACGAGATGAAGGCGCAAGCCTACATCGCCGCCCAGCTCGGCGTGAACGTCGACACGCCGGCCGAGGCGAAGTTCCTGCGCGACTTCGCCCAGACGCTCGGGCTCGACGGGCAACTCGTCGCCCATCTCGACCAGGCGGCGGCCGAGGCGAAGGCGGCGCGCGGCGCCTGACCGCGCGGCGCACGCCTGCTGCGCCGGCCCGGAGGTTCCGGCGCATACTCCCGGAGACTAGATTGCGGGTGAGCCCTTTCGGGCTTGCCCGCATCCATATCCGGCCCGCCTCTTGTCAACGTCTCCCGACCCCCTTCCGAAGAAACCGCGGACCCTGTTCGACGGCTCGACCCTGTTCGTGCTGGCGCTGGTTCTGGCCGGCGCCGCCTTCGTCTATCAGCGCGACGGCCTTGCCGGTGTCCGCCATGTCCTGGCCGAGGACAGCTGGCTCTTTCTCGACATCCTGCCGAAGGTGCTGGCCGGCTGCCTGATCGGGGCCTTCGTCGCGGCGCTGCTGCCGCGTGAGATCGTATCGCGCTGGATTGGCGGCGATTCGGGGCTGACGGGCCTCGTCATTGCCACCGCCATCGGCGCCATCATGCCGGGCGGCCCCTTCACCATCTATCCGCTGGCGGGCGCGCTGCTCGCCATCGGCGCCGGCGTCGGCCCGGCGGTCGCCTTCGTCACGAGCTGGACGCTGATCGGCCTCAACCGCGCGATCATCTGGGAGGCGCCCTTCCTCGGCGTCGACTTCGTCACGACGCGCATGCTGGTCTCGCTGCCGATGCCGATCCTCGCGGGGTTCCTCGCCCACTCCCTCGGCCGCATCGTGCCGGGAGGGCCGCGATGAGCGCCACGCTCGCCGTTACGCTCATCCTGTGGCTGATCACTGCGACCCTCGCGCTCCTCGCTTGGCGGAAGGGCGAAACCGTGCTGGCCGACAGCACGCACAGCGGCGTGCTCGACTTTCTCTATCTCATCCCGCGCCTCGCCATCGGTGTGATCGGGGCAGGCTTTCTCGCCGCCCTGCTGCCGCAGGAGGTGGTCCGCTCATGGCTCGGTCCGGACTCCGGGATCGTCGGGCTGCTGCTGGCAACGCTCGCCGGCGCGATCACCCCCGGCGGGCCGGTGATCGGCTTTGCCATCGGCGCCTCGGCGTTGAAGAGCGGGGCCGGCTATCTCGCCGTCATGACCTATGTCACGGCCTGGGCGCTGTTCGCCTTTCAGCGCCTCATCGTCTGGGAATTGCCGGTCATGCCGACGCGCGCCGTCTGGCTGCGCGTCGCCGCCTCGCTGCCGCTGCCGATCCTCACCGCGCTGGCGGTGATGCTGGTGACGGGGCGGGGGTAGGGCGGCGTCAACTGTTGCGCCGCTCGAGGAAGGCCTTCATCAGGTCGAGGGCTTTCAGGATGTTCTCCGAGGAGTTGGCATAGGAGAGGCGGATGTAGCCCTCGCCGTGGACGCCGAAGTCCGGTCCGCCGATGGTTGCGACGCCGGCATCCTCAAGCAGGGCGGAGGCCAGCGGCTTTGCCTTCCAGCCGGTCTCCGAGATGTTGGGAAAGGCGTAGAAGGCTCCCTTCGGCACGATGCAGGAGACACCGGGCAGCTTGTTGAGGCCGTCCACCACCAGCTTCCGGCGCGTGTCGAACTCGGCGACCATCTTGCCCACCGCGTCCTGCGGACCGGTAAGGGCTTCCAGCGCCGCGAACTGCGAGGGCGCGTTGACGCAGGAGAAGGAGTTTACGGCGAGCTTGCGCGCGTACTCGTAGAGTTTGCCCGGCCAGACCGAATAGCCGAGGCGCCAGCCGGTCATGGCGTAGGTCTTGGACCAGCCGTTGAGCAGGATCGTCCGGTCGCGGATGGACGGGTAGGAGAGGAGGCAGACATGCTCCTCGCCGTCATAGACCATCTGGTCGTAGATCTCGTCCGACATGATGGCGACGTCCGGGAAGCGTTCCATGCCCGCAACGAGCCTGTCGATCTCCGCCTTCGGCGTGACGCCGCCGGTCGGGTTGGCGGGCGAATTGACGATGACGAGACGGGTCTTCGGCGTGATCAGCGACAGCAGTTCGTCGGCGGAGAAGGCGAAGCCGTTCTTCTCGCGGATCGGCACCGGGATCGGCGTCGCGCCGGTGAACTCGATCATCGAGCGATAGATGGGAAAGCCCGGATCGGGATAGAGGATCTCCGCGCCCGGCTCGTCGGACAGCAGTATCGTCATGAACATG
>CAZEZD010000054.1:0-11558 GCA_964516115.1 uncultured Hyphomicrobiales bacterium | reverse complement strand
GCATCCGCACCGTCGGCTGGGACTACGGCCAGTCCGGCGTCGTCTGCACGGTCGGCCACGAATATGACCACGAGGGGCGCGCCGAGGAACATTTCCTCCCGGCCGGTCCCTTCGCCATCCTGCCGCTGACCGGGCGCCGGTCGTCGATTGTTTGGACCGAGGAGACGGGCCGCGCCGAGCGTCTGTGCCGCTTGCCGGCCGAACTCTTCCTCGACGAACTGGAGACGCGCTTCGGCCATCGCCTCGGCGAGATCACCGTGCTCGACAGGCCCGCCGCCTATCCTCTCGGCCTGAAGGTCGCGCGGGACTTCGTTGCCGACCGCCTCGCCCTGGTTGGCGACGCGGCTCATGTCATTCACCCGATCGCCGGCCAGGGCATCAACATGGGCTTCCGCGACGTGGCGGCGCTGGCCGAGTGCATCGCCGATGCGGCACGCCTCGGCCTCGACCATGGCTCGCCCGACGTTCTGGCGCGCTACCAGCGCTGGCGGCGCTTCGACACGGCGGTGATGGGCATGGCGACCGACGGGCTGAACCGGCTGTTCTCCAACGGCTCGCAGCCGCTTCGCGCCGTCCGCGATTTCGGCCTCGGCCTCGTCGACCGCATGCCGGGCCTCAAGGGCTTCTTCATCCGCCAGGCCGCCGGCATCACCGGCGACGTGCCGAAGCTTCTGCGCGGTGACGCGATCTGACCGTTCAGAGCCGCGATGCGAGCCAGTGCAGGTCGTGGTCGCGGAAGCCGAGGTCCTCGATCGCCTTCACCGTATTGGTCACATAGTCGGGGTTGGCTCCGGAATGGCCATGGCCTTGCCGGACGATGTGCAACTGCTTGTCGAGGGGCAGGCGGCCGGCATATTGCGTATGCCCCCGGTCGACCACATAGGTCAGCGCCCTGACGCGGGGCGCGCCGGGCTGCTCGAGCGTCACGACCCTCTCGACCTCCAGATAGACCGACGTCGCCTGCTCGCGCTCGCGAAGGTAGGCGATGGTCTCTTCCCGCAGCGCCGCCGCCACGCGGAAGGCCATGCCGCGGCATGCGCCTCCACGATCCAGGCCAAGGACGAGACCCGGCCGTTCCGGCGTGCCCCGGTGGACGTGGGAATAGACGCAGAGGGAGCGATGCAGGCCGATGAGCCGCGCCGGAGCCCGTTCGAGAAACTCAAAGCCGGGCCGCCACATGAGCGAGCCATAGCCGAACACCCAAAGATCGCCTGATTGCTGATTCATTCGTGCTGCAGGGGTGAGGGACGACGGGCGCCGGTTCTGCTATAGACCCTGCCCTGCCGGCGCAAGCACCGATACCGGACGGAGTACATGCGACTCAGAACATTCCTGCTTCCTCTCGTCGTCATTGCCGCCGCCATCGGCGGCTGGAGCGCGGTCTGGTCATGGGGCGCCCATCGCGCCGAGGATGCCATCCAGCGCTGGCAGACGGCCGAGGCCGCCAACGGCCGCGTCATCCAGTGCGGGGAGCGCACGCGCGGTGGCTATCCGTTCCGCATGGAGATCACCTGCACGCGGCCGGTGGTGGAACTCAGGGACGAGGCCCGTCCCTATCAGACCTTCCGCTTCGAACGCCTGAAGGTGGTGTCGCAAATCTGGAGCCCCGGCCATGTGATCTCCGAGTGGACCGGGCCGATGTCGGTGGTCACCGAGGGCGACCCGTCAGTGCTGACCGCCACGTGGCGGCTGGCCCAGGCTTCGGCGCAACTGACCATCGGCGGCTATGACAGCTCCAACATCGCCGTCAGCGACTTGGAAGTCGTGCGCGACGGCACGACGCTGGTGAAGGCGGCGCGCGGCGAACTCCACACCCGGCCCAACCGGTCCGATCCGGTGAGTATCGACGTGGTGGCGAGCCTGAAGACCGCCACCTTCGCCCTCGCCGGAACAGAGCCCGTCGATGCCGAGTTGCAGATGGTCGCGCGCAAGATCCTCAGGACCCCCAGCCGTCCGCATATCCTGGCCGTGCGCCAGTGGCAGGCGGCCGGCGGCTCGGTGGATCTGGTGCTGCTGCGCCTCGTGCAGGGCCCGGCGCTGGGCATCGCCAAGGGCACGCTGCGGCTGACCCCCGAGGGCAAGCCCGACGGCGAAATCGAACTCAAGGTCGCCGACGTGCCGGCCGCGCTGCGCGCCACCGGTCTCGGCGCCACGCTCGGACCGCTCGCCTCGGGCGCCATCTCGATGGCGAGCCGCCCCGCCGACGTCGAGGGCCGGCCCGGCCGGGTCCTGAACCTGCGCGCCGCCGACGGCCGGCTGCAGGTGGGGCCGATCAGACTCGGACTGCCGACCATCCTGCCCTGAAACGATCACGATGAGCGTCTCCGCCACATCCGACAGCCCCGCCATGGCCCGCGCCTCCTCCGCCCGGGGCACCCGCTCCGAGCAGTTGCAGACGCGCCTCGCCGAAGCGATCGTCTCGGGGCGCCTCAAGCCGGGATCGCCCCTCGACGAGGCGCAGATCGCCGCTGAATATGCGGTGTCGCGCACGCCCGTGCGCGAGGCGCTGCGGCAGTTGTCCTCGTCCGGCCTCGTCGAAATCAGGCCCCATCGCGGCGCCGTCGTCGCCAAACCCGACCACGACCAGTTGCGCGACATGTTCGCCGTCATGGGCGAGCTGGAGGCGCTGAGCGCCGGGCTCTGCGCCATCAAGATGACCCGCGAGGAACGGGTGGCGCTGGACGAACTTCACCGCTCGATGGCCGCCCTGGTCCGCGTTGGCGATCTCGACGGCTACAGCGCCGCCAATATCGCCTTCCATGTCGCCATCTATCGCGGCTCGCACAATTCCTATCTTGGCGAACTCGCGTCGGCGACGCGGCGGCGGCTCGCTCCCTTCCGCCGCGCCCAGTTCGAAGGGCGGGACCGGCTCGCCCGGTCGCATCGGGAGCACGACGCCGTGGTCGAGGCGATCCAGCGGGCGGAAGCGGCGAAAGCTGCGGCGGCGATGCGGGATCATATTGGGCTTGCCGCCCGCGCCTGGGATGAGCTCGTCCTGGCCAGCGACTGAGCGCAGCGCGTCTCATCGCCTATTTTTTCATCATATTGTCGAATTTATCACAGCATTGCATACAATACCGTGGCCAGGGCGTGCGGCGCATCTGCTGCGCCAGCAGTCCTGACGCCCCGTCGTTTTCTTTCATGATAACAATCGCGTGGGATGACCGCCGCGTGCCGTGACGGTCCATCCGCCATCGCCGCGACACGCTCCCGTGGGGTTGGCACATCGATTGCGAGGCATGGCCCAGACACGAGCTGGACCTATGCCCACGGACGTTGCACCGACCATTGCCGACCTGCACGCCGCCTACGCCGCCGGGGAACCACCTCGGGCGGCGATCGCTGCCCTCTACAGGCGCATCGCGGTGGTCGACGACCCCGGCATCTTCATTCATCTGCGCGCCGAGGCCGATGTGCTGGCGGATGCGGCGCGGCTGCCCGCCTTCGATCCCGCCCGCTTTCCGCTCTGGGGCGTGCCGGTCGCGGTGAAGGACAATATCGACGTCGCCGGCCTGCCGACGACGGCCGCCTGCCCGGCCTTCGCCCATGTTCCGGATCGGTCCGCGGCGGTGGTCGACAAGCTCGTTGCGGCGGGGGCGCTCGTCATCGGCAAGACCAATCTCGACCAGTTCGCCACGGGCCTCGTCGGGGTGCGCTCGCCCTATCCGATCCCGCGCAATGCCTTCGATCCGACGAGGGTGCCGGGCGGCTCGTCCTCCGGCTCGGCCATCGCGGTCGCGCAGGGCATCGTGCCGATCGCGCTGGGCACCGACACGGCCGGATCAGGCCGGGTGCCGGCGGGGCTCAACGACCTCGTCGGCCTCAAGCCCTCCCTCGGCGCCGTCTCGACGCGCGGCGTGCTGCCGGCCTGCCGCACGCTCGACTGCGTCTCTGTCTTCTCCCGCACGCCGGACGATGCCTGGCGCACCTATGAGGTCCTGCGCGGCTTCGACGCCGAGGACGCCTATTCGCGTTCCGTCGCGGCCGACACGCCGGCGACCGCCCCGCCGCTGCGGACCCTTGGCCTGCCGCGCGCGGCCGACCGCCTGTTCTTCGGCGACGCCGCCATGGCCGACGCCTTCGAGGCGTCACTCGGGTTGCTGGCCCCGCTCGCCGGCGCGACGGCGCCCGTCGACCTCACGCCCTTCTTCGCCGTGGCGAAGCTGCTCTATGAGGGGCCGTGGGTTGCCGAGCGGCATGCCGCCATGCGGTCCTTCCTCGCGACGAATGCCGGCGACGTCCATCCGGTCACGCGGCAGATCGTCGAAGCGGCCGGACGCTTCTCCGCCACCGACGCCTTCGAGGGGCTGTACCGGCTCGCCGACCTGAGGCGAGCCACCGAACAGGTCTGGACAAGGGTCGATGCGCTGGTGGTGCCCACCGCGCCGGTCTTCCCGATGCTTGCGGATCTCGCCGCCGACCCGATCGGCCCCAACAACCGCCTCGGCACCTATACGAACTTCGTCAACCTCCTCGATCTCGCCGCTCTCTCCGTTCCCGGACCCTTCCGCGCCGACGGCCTGCCGGCCGGCATCACGCTGATCGGGCCGAGGGGCAGCGATGCCGCGCTCATGCGCCTTGGCGCCGCCTTCGTCGCGGCGGCGGGCGACCGCCGCCGTCCGGCGGCATCGGTTGCGGCGTGAGGAGGCGATCATGACCCCGACCAATATGCCCGTCGACATGGCTTCGGACGACCTGATCGAGATCGTGGTGGTGGGCGCGCACCTCTCCGGCATGCCGCTCAACGGCGAGTTGACCAGCCGCGGCGCCGCCTTCCGCCGGATTGTCCAGACGACGCCCGACTATCGGCTCCATGCCCTCGCGGGGGGGCCGCCGAAACGGCCGGGGCTGATCCGCGTCGCATCCGGCACCGGAGCGGCCATCGCCTGCGAGGTCTGGGCCCTGCCGCCTGCCGGCTTCGGCACCTTCGTCGCCGGCATTCCCTCCCCCCTCGGCATCGGCACGCTTCGCCTTGCCGACGGCACGACCCCCAAGGGCTTCCTCGTGGAGACCGAGGGTCTCATCGGCGCCGAGGACATCACCGCCCATGGCGGCTGGCGCGCCTACATCGCCTCGCTCTCGGGAGCGGCAGCATGAAGCCCGCCAATCGCATCCCCGGCATGCCCCTGGCCGCCGGTCCCAACAAGCAGACGGGCGTCAGCCCGCATCCCCTTTCACAGGAGCCACGCACATGATCGTCCGTCGTCACTTCCTTATCGGGGCCGGCCTTGCCGCCGGCACTCTCTCGGCCCCCTCGGTGCTGCGCGCCCAGGAGCGCGTGATCAAGATGGGCGCGCTGCGCCTCATCCATTCCATGCCGCCGCATTTCTACGAGAAGTTCGCCCCGGCCGGCACGAAGATCGAGATCATCACCTTCGACTCCCCCACCGACGGCAAGAACGCCGTCGTCACCAAGTCGGTCGACTTCGGCACCTTCGGCATCGCCGCCGCCATCCTCGGCGCGGCAGCCGGGGAGCCGGTCGTGGTCGTCGGCGCCCTCTCCAACAAGGGCATGGGCGTCATCTCCAAGGCCGGTTCCGACGTGAAGACGGTCAAGGACCTCAAGGGCAAGCGCGTCGGCATCTGGCCGGGTTCGACCCAGGAGGTCTTCATCATGGAACGCCTGCGCATGGAGGGGCTGTCCATCCGCGACATCACCTCCGTGCGTGTGCCTTTTGGCGAGATGCACGCCATGCTGTCGCGCGGCGACATCGACGCCTATGTCGGCGCCGAGCCGGGACCGGCCCTGTCGATCACCTCGGGCGTCGGCCAGTTGGTCGAGTATCCCTATGGCACCGCGATGGGTGGCCTCAACATGATCTTCGGCACTCATGAGGAGACGGTCGCGAAAAACCCGGACCTGATCCGGACGATGCTCAAGATTCATCGTCAGTCCGTCGAGTTCATGAACGCCAACAAGCAGGTGGTGGCGGATACCACGGTCCAGCGGCTGGGCGCCAACCGCGCCGCGGTGGAGCAGGCGCTGGGTGCGAACAACATCGAATATGCCTGGAAACTCGACGAGACGGTTCTCAAGCAGGCACGGACCTATGCCGAGCAGATGCTGTCGCTGCGCCAGATCCGCGCCCTGCCCGACTTCGCCAAGTTCCTCAACCCGAAGTTCTCGAACGAGATCTCGGCCTGACACGGCTGACCGAACCCGCGTCGTCCGCCATCCGGCGGGCGGCGCCTCCCGTTTCCACGGCACGAGAGGACAGCAATCATGGCGATGGTTGAGACGGTGCCGCCCCCGGCGGCCGTGATCATCGAAAAACCGGTCGGCAGGACGCCGTGGGAGCGGGTCAAGCCGATGGTGCTGGCGATGATCGTGCCGGCCATGCTGCTCGCCTTCTGGCAGGTGGCGACCACGCAACGCTGGACCCGCCTGATCCCGACCCCCTACGAGGTCGGCGAGTACATGATCGATTTCGCCGTCGGCGGCATCTATGACGACGCCTTTTCGGCGACGCTCCTGACCCATCTGTTCGCGTCGATCAGCCGCGTCTATGGCGGCTTCGCGCTGGCCGCGCTGTTCGCCCTGCCGATCGGCCTGATGATCGGCCGCATACCCACCGCCCGCATGGTGCTCGATCCGTTCCTGCAGGTGATGCGGCCCATTCCCGTCACCGCCTGGCTGCCGCTCTCCATGATCCTCTTCGGCCTCGGTTCGCGCTCGGCCTTCGCGCTGGTGTGCCTCGGCGCCTTCTATCCGATCCTGCTCAACACGATCTTCGGCGTCCGCTCGGTCGACCCGAAGCTGTTCGAGGCCGCCTCGATGCTCGGATGCCAGGGCAACGCCCAGTTCTACAAGGTGGTGCTGCCGGCGGCCCTGCCGTCGATCTTCACCGGCCTCAGGCTCGGCCTCGGTCTTGCGTGGTTCGTCATCGTCGTCGGCGAGATGACCGGCGTTCCCCAGGGCCTCGGCGCCGTCATCATGGACGGCCGAACGCTGTCGCGCACCGAACTCGTCATCTGCGGCATGATCATCATCGGCATCGCCGGCTACATCTCCGACCGGATCGTCGTGATGATCGGCAACCGCCTGCTCGCCTGGAGCCCGACCCATCATGGCTGAATCCAAGACGCCGATCATCGAGATCAAGCAGGTCTCCAAGGTCTTCAAGCTGCAGGACCAGACGATCAACGCCCTGCACGACGCCAACATCTCCATCCGCAAGGGCGAGTTCGTCTGCCTGATCGGGGCGTCGGGCTGCGGCAAGTCCACGCTGCTGCGCATCATCGCCGGCTTCGAGCAGCCCTCGTCCGGCGAGGCCCTCATGTGGGGCACGCCGATCAAGGGCCCGGACCCGACGCGCGGCATGGTGTTCCAGGACTATGCGCTGTTTCCCTGGCTCACGGTGCGCGACAATATCGGCTTCGGCCCCGCCGCGCGCGGGCTTGCCCGGTCGGTGGTGAAAGAGACGGTCGACAAATTCATCGAACTGGTCGGCCTGACGAAGTTCGCCAATGCCTATCCGCACCAGCTCTCCGGCGGCATGAAGCAGCGCGTCGCCATCGCCCGCGTGCTGGCGAACGACGCCGAGATCGTGCTGATGGACGAACCCTTCGGGGCGCTCGACGCCATGACCCGGGAGCGCCTGCAGGACGAACTCCTCGACATCTGGCAGCGGACCGGCCTGACGGTGGTCTTCGTCACCCACGCCATCGAGGAGGCGATCTTCCTCGCCGACCGCGTGGTGGTGATGACCCCCGGCCCGGGGCGGATCGAGAGCGACAATCCGCTCGGCCTCCAGCGCCCGCGCGACGTGGCGAGCCCGGAGTTCAACGCCATCCGCCGGGTGATGAGCGCCAAGCTGCACAGCCACCACGGCAAGAAGGCGGCCTGAGGCCGGGACGTGCTTCGCTTGACCCAGCCCCTCCGCCCCGAACAGCGCCTGCCCTACACGGCCTCCATCGACCGGCCGCGCATCGCCCTGCCGGACGGCAAACTGCTCGCCGTCTGGCCGGTGGTGAACGTCGAGAACTGGCGGATCGAGAACCCCATGCCGCGGCAGGTGCTGGTGGCGCCGACGGGGGCCGCGCTGCAGCCGGACATCGCCAACTGGGCCTGGCACGAATACGGCATGCGCGTCGGCTTCTGGCGCTTTACCGAGGCCTTCGCGCGGCACGCCATCCGCCCGACGCTCTCGATCAACGGCTCGGTGGCGGTCGACTACCCGCGGGTCGCGGGCGCGGCGCGCGACGCCGGCTGGGAGTTCATGGGCCACGGCTGGCACCAGGTGCCGACCCACCGCATCGAGGACCAACGGGCGATGATCCGCCAGACGGTCGAGACGCTGTCGGCCTTCACCGGCGAGCCGGTCGTCGGCTGGCTCGGGCCCGGCCTCACCGAGACGCTGGAAACTGCCGACCATCTGGCCGAGGCCGGCATCCGCTATATCGCGGACTGGGTGGCGGACGACCTTCCCTGCCGCCTGAGGACAGCCACGGGCGACGTCCTGACCATGCCCTATTCGGTGGAGCTCAACGACATTCCGCTCGTCATGATCCAGCATCATGCGGCGCGGGAATTTCTCGACCGGACGCTGGCGCAGGCCGACCGCCTGATCTCCGAGGCGAAGAGCCAAGGGCCGCTGGGCGGGGCGAAGGTGCTGTCCTTCGCCATCCACCCCTACATCATGGGCGTTCCGCACCGGATCGCGGTGCTGGGGGCGCTGCTGGCCGAACTCGCCTCGCGCCCGGAGATCGTCTTCATGCAGGGACGCGAGATCATGGAGTGGTATCTCGCCTCGGGCGATCCGACCTGATCGGGCAGCGGCCGGCTGGCGCACTTGTTCTCACGCAAAGCGCCGGCCTCGCCGAAGTGCTAGGGTTTTCACGTATCCCGAGAACCCTGCAAGCCGGAGACGCTCCATGACCGAACGCACCTCACTCGACGGCAAAGTTGCCCTGATCACCGGCGCCAATGGCGCCATTGGCTGCGCGGCGGCCGCCCTGATGGCCCGGCGCGGCGCCTTGATCGTCGCCGTCGACCGACCCGGCTCCGATTTCTCCGCGCTGCGCAGTGAGATGCCGGCCGGCGCGCGCTACGAGACCGTGGAAGCGGATGCCGCCGACGAGGCGGCGGTCGCCGGCTACGTCGCCGCAGCGCGGAACGCCTTCGGGCGCATCGACATCTTTTTCAACAATGCAGGCATCGAAGGCGTCGTGAAGCCGATCGACGACTATCCTCTCGCCACCTTCCGGCAGGTGGTCGACGTCAACGTCATCGGCGTCTTCCTCGGCATGAAGCACGTGCTGCCGGTCATGTACGGTCAGGGCTCGGGCTGCGTCATCAACACGTCGAGCATCGCGGGCCTGAAGGGGACACCTGGGCTATCCGCCTACACAGCATCCAAGCATGCGGTCATCGGCATGACGCGCTCGGCCGCGGCCGAGGCGGGTCCCCGCGGCGTCCGCGTGCTGTCGGTCAATCCCGGGCCGATCGAAAGCCGCATGATGGATTCGATCAATGCCGGCCAGAGCCCCGACGCGAAGGCCGCCCATGACGCCATCGCCGCCATCGTGCCACAGGGGCGCTACGGGACGGTCGGCGAGGTCGCCGAACTGGTCGCCTTCCTCGCCTCCGACGCGGCGGGCTACTGCAGCGGCGGTGTCTACAGCGTCGACGGCGGGATGTGCGCGGTCTGACCGCGCGGCGTCCGCCGGTCAGGCGGCCGCCGTGGGTTCGGCGAGCACCAGGGCCCAGAAGACACGGTAGCGCGACCCCGGCCGGAAACCGGTGGCGATGCCGAGGCGCGTGACGGCCGGGTTCAGCATGTTGGCGCGGTGCGGCGGCGAATCGCGCCAGCCGGAGAAGGCCTCGGCGAGCGTCAGGTAGCCGGCCGAGGTGTTCTCCACCGCCGTGCGGTGCCGATAGCCGGCCGTCGTCAGCCTTGTGCCGACGGCGCCGGTACGCACGCCGACCTGGTCGGCCTGCGTCATGGCGGCCGCCTGCGCCTCCGCCACCGCCATCAGGACCGGATCGACGGCGAGGTTTCCGCGGCCGTTGTTGCGGCGGAAGCCGGAGATCATGTCAGCGGCCATGGCGGCGTCCACCCGCGCGCCCGCCTGCGCGAGGTTGCGGTAGAAGCTCGGCTGGCTCGGAGCCTGGACGGGCGGGGCCGAACAGGCGGCGAGGAGCACGGACGATCCCGCGCCGAGGAGCAGGGCGCGGCGTGGCCAGATCATGGCGCCGTCCTTCAGGTCACATTCAGCCATCGAACCTTTTCCTCATGCCGCGACACCCATGCCATGAGGCGCATGGATGCGCATCAATGGTTAAGCAAACTTCTCAACGCTCTCTCAACGTCGACGTGGTTGAGAGAGGTTTGATCAGCAAATTGGACAGGATCATGCCCTGGTATCGTTGTGACGCCCGCGGAGAAACCGACGGGTCGGCCGGCAAGGCCTTCGCGGCCACGCGCTTCGTCGAGGCCGATGTCGCCGAGACGGCCGCCGATCGCGTTCGCAGGAGCCTCGGCCGTGAACTCGTGCGCCTCGGCATCTGCCCGCTCGGCGCGGAGAAGCTGGTGTCGGTGGATGCCGTCCGCCGCATCGACGAGGAGGACGTTCCCGGCATCGTCGCGCCCGACATGGTGTGGCTGGCGCGGGCGTGAGCCCTCGCCTCCAGCGTGCTTTCGAGCGACGTGGAATCCGGTTCGCGTGAAGACAACGCGATCACGCGAGGAACCTTGGCAAAGGCCGACCCGGTTGGGCCGGCAAGCGCCCTAGTGGACCAGCAGCGGCGGAATATCGACCATCGCCGCGCCGACGACCGCACCGGGACGCCGCGGCGTACCGGCCTGCACCAGCACCGCCAGCCGCTCGCATTCCGGAGCAACGAGATTGCCCCGTGAGACGGTGAAGGTGCGGGCGGCGCCCGTCCACTCGCCGAGATTGGCGTGGGAACGCACCACGTTGCGATAGGTGACGGTCTGGCCGCGATTCTCGCCGCGGGTGATCTCGACGGGCTGGCGCGATGAGACCCCGAACAGGAAGACGGTGGCGGGCGCCTCGGGGCTGAGACCCACGGTGGTCTGCGGCAGCGTGACCGTGATCGTGTCGCCGGCAACGCGGACGGTCACCGGCACGGCGAGCACGCCGGACTGGGCCCGTGTCTGCTCCATGACCCGCTCGACCGCCGTGCGGTCCGAACCGATGGCATGGCCGATACCGTTGACGATCATCTGCGGGGTATAGACCTGCCGGTCACCGCGCATATAGGCGTAGGCCTTCTGGCGCTTGGTATGGATCGGATTGGCGAGCGTGTCGCGCCAGCCGAGATAATCCCAGTAGTCGACGGCGAGCGTCAGGGCGATGACGTCGGGGCGGTCGGCCATCTCGGAGACGAAGCGGTCGGCCGGCGGGCAGGACGAGCAGCCCTGGCTGGTGAACAGTTCGATCACGGCCCGCGGACGCTCGGCCGGCGTTGCATTGACGCCGCTCCACGATACGAGGGCGAGCACGAGCCCGCCGAACAGCCTGCCATACACCATCGGATTCCGCCCCGATCTCGAGAACCCATTCGTTCCCGCGAGCGCTGTTTACGCCCACGG
>CAZEZD010000053.1:0-11768 GCA_964516115.1 uncultured Hyphomicrobiales bacterium | reverse complement strand
AGCAGTCGCCGCCCTGGTCGCGGATGCGCTCGGGGTAGCGCGGCGCATAGGGGACAAACTTCAGGTCGGGACGGTCGAGCGAAACGAGCTGCGCCAGTTCGTTGAGAGCCAGCACGCCCTCGACCCGGAAGATCTCATCGTCGACCACGCCGAGGGCTGCGGCGATGAAGTGCCGAAGGTCGTCGGGCATGGAGGCTTCGGCCTCAAGCCGGATGACCGAACCGCGACGGCGGCGCTTGAGGGCCGATTCGAAGTGGCGGACGAGGTCCTCGGCCTCTTCCTCGATCTCGAGATCACTGTCGCGGATGATGCGAAAGGCGCCCTGCCCCTTCACGTCGTAGCCGGGGAACAGGCGGTTGATGAACAGGCCGACCGTCTGTTCCAGCGTGACGAAACGGCGGGCGCCGGTCTCGGCGAGGTCCGGAAGGCGGATGAACCGGTCGATCTTGGCGGGCACACGGATGAGCGCGCGCATCGGCCGGCCGTCGCTCTGGCGCTGCAGCTGCAGCGCGACCGTGAAGCCGAGATTGGGGATGAAGGGAAAGGGATGGGCCGGATCGATGGCGAGCGGCGTCAGCACCGGAAAGACATGGCCGAGGAAGTGATCCTCCAGCCAGGCCCGCTCGGCCTTCGTCACCTCGGGCGCATCGACCAGCACGATGCCCTCGTGCAGCACCTCCTCGCGCAGTTCACGCCAGCGCTTCTGCTGGTCGGATGCAAGGCCCGCCACCGCTTCCGAGATCTTGGCGAGTTGCTCGGCCGGGGTCAGGCCGTCGGGCGAGACCGTGCCGATCCCCTGCAGCACCTGTCCGCGCAGGCCGGCGACACGCACCATGAAGAACTCGTCGAGGTTGTTCGCGGAGATCGACAGGAAGCGGAGTTGCTCAAGCAGCGGATGGTTGCGGTTGGAGGCCTCCTCCATGACTCGGCGGTTGAACTGCAGCCAGGACAGCTCGCGGTTGATGAAGCGCTCCGGCCGGTCCCGCAGGTCACTGATGGCGGCTGCCGCCTCCTGGGCGACGACCCGAACAGCCGAGGCCGCCGCCGCCGACTGGCTGCGACCGTGCCCCTTGGCGTCGGCGGCCACGCGGGTGGCCGCATCCTTCTTCGTATCGAGCGTCGCCATTATGCCCTCGCTGGTGGAACGCGCCACCCTTCCCCTGCCATCATGACGTGACTGTGACGGCCGTCAAAGAGCCTGGAGCTCATGAGCGATCAGATCAGGGTGGGCTGCATGACGCGGTCAAGGACCTGCGCTGCCAGGGGCCGCGTCAGCCGCCTCCCGGTCTCCAGCGCCTCGCGGTCGAGTTCGGCAACCAGCCGCCGTGCCGAGTCCAGCGAGCGTTCCATCCGCCGGGCGAGGAACTCCACGATATCGGCATCGACCACCAGCTGCCGGTCGGCGAAGAGCTTGACGAGGACGGCACGGAGCAGCCCGTCCTCCGGCTCGGCGAGGGCGACCACCGGCAGCGCCCGCAGGCGGGAGGCGAGATCCTTGAGGCCGGTGCCCCACGACACCGGCGCCTCGCGGGCGGTCATCAAGACGAAGGCATCCTCTTCCCGGGCGCTGTTGAGCAGATGGAACAGCGCCACTTCCGAGGTCCGAGGTCCGGCATCCTCCAGAAGCAGGGCTCCGGTGGCGAGCGCCTCGGCGGGGTTGGTGCCGGCCAGGTCCCGGGCGGCGAGACGCCTCGCGCCGGCCATGTCGGCCCAGATCGCGCCCAGATGGCTCTTCCCGGCGCCGGGCGGCCCGACAAGCGCCACCACCCTGGCGGGCCACTCCGGCCAGGATTCGATCAGTCCCAGCGCCGTCTCATTGCAGGGCGCGGCGAGGAAATCGTCTCTGGACAGGCTTTCGGGCAGCGCCAGATCCAGCGCCATCTGGCGCGGACCGGGCCGCGTCGGACTCGGAACCATCTCAACTCTCCGGCCGGGCCGAACCGTCATGCGACCGGACCCGCGGCACACCCGTGTAGAGCGGGCTCGCGAGGTACTGCCGGATGGCAAAGCGGGTCAAGACGCCGACAGAGGCGGCCAGCGGAACCGCCAGCATGAGCCCCGCAAAGCCGAACAGCGCGCCGAAGGCGAACAGCGCGAACATCAGCCAGACCGGATGGAGGCCGACCGACTCGCCCACGAGGTTGGGATAGAGCACGTAGGACTCGAAGAAGATGCCGATGCCGAAAATCCCGAGGATGACCAGCACCATGGTCCAGTCCGGCCAGAACTGGACGATGGCGACGCCCAGCGCCAGCGTCAGGCCGGTGACCGAGCCGACATAGGGGATGAAGGAGAGGAAGCCCGTCCCCAGGCCGATCAGCAGGCCGAAGTTCAGCCCGGCGCCGGTCAGCGCCATGCCATAGTAGATCATCAGCACGACGCAGACCGTCGCCTGCCCGCGCACGAAGCCCGCCATTGCCACGTTCATCTCGCGCATCAGGCCGAGGATCGTCTCGCGGTGCTGCAGAGGCAGCCAGGAATCGACCTTGGCCATCATCCGCGGCCAGTCCTTCAGGAGATAGAAGGCAACCACCGGGGTGATGATCGACAGGGCGAAGAGGTAGAGGAAGGTCGCGCCGCCGGTCCACAGACTCTGCTGCACGAAGCCGGCGACCCAGCCCGTCGACTGAGAGACGATGTCCCCGATCGTTCGAGACACGTCGGGCAGGCGGTCGCCCAACATCCGCTGCAGCCATTCGCGGTTCTGCTCGGTGGCGAGGGCCTGAAGTTGCACCACGTAGCTCGGCAGGCGCGTGACGAAGACGGTCAGCTGGTTGGCGAGGATCGGGACGATGAGCACCGTCAGGACGACGAAGATGACGACGAAGGTACCGATGACGGCCAGCGCACCGGCGACGCGGGGCACCCGGACCCGTTCCAGACGGCTGACGATGGGATCGAGGAAGTAGGCCAGCGCCAGCCCCGCGATGAACGGCAGCAGGATTCCGCGCAGCACGAAGAGCGACAGCGCCAGAACTGCGAGGCCGCCGATCCAGAAGCCGACCTGTCGCTGCAATGTCAAAGGCTGAATCCTCTCAAGACCGGGCAGATCGATCCGCTCGCCCCAAGGTCGCAATGCCCGGGCCCGCATGCAAGGGGCTTCGGGGCGAGAGGCCGCTCAGTTCGACATATGCCGCGTCCAGCCGATCACATAGGCGCCAGCTGATGCGAGGGTGAGGACCGCCACCGACCACATGGCGAGGAAGATCGCCCAGTCGAGATCGAGCTTCAGGCCCTTGGCTGCCAGAACCAGCGCCGCAAAGACGATCTGCGCCACCGTATTGGCCTTGGACACCAGGAGCGGCTGGATGGTCAGCGGCCGCTCCATCAGCGTCGACAGCACCACGGCTCCGACGATCATGATGTCGCGGGAGACCACGAGGATGGCGACCCAGGGGGGGATGAAACCGAAAATGGCGAGAGACAGATAGATGGAGACGATCAGCGTCTTGTCGGCCAGCGGATCGAGATAGGCCCCGAGTTCCGTCTGCTGGTTGAAGCGCTTGGCGACATAGCCATCGACCGCATCGGTGATGCCGGCGACCACGAAGGCCGCGAGGGCGATCTCCATCTGGCGTTGCGCGATGGCCCAGACGACGACAGGCACCAGCAGGATGCGCAGAAGCGTCAGAAGATTGGGAATGTTCACTGTCGCGCTGTCGCAGTTGCCCCCGGGACGAAGACCTTAAAGTGACGCCATCACACTGCCAAGGCAGCGCAAGGGCACAGTCCCCAGGGATCAGGCTGCGTCGCGGCGACGCACGAACGCGGCGATGCGGCCGATCGACCCGGAGTCGGTGAGCAGCGGCGCATGGCCCTGCCCGGCAACCGTGACGACGTCCAGGTCCGGCCGGCGCTCCACCATCGCCGCGACGGTCGCCTCCGACAGGATGTCGGAGTGTTCGCCGCGGATGACCATGAGAGGCACGCCTCCGAGGCCGTCGAACTGCGGCCAGAGCGTCGGCAGCGGCTGGCTGAAGTCGGCGGTCTCGAGGGTCTTCGCCAGCGCCGGATCGAAGGCGGGGGCAAAGGCGCCGTCCCTGTCCGTCCAGATGCTCTCCGCCTGGCCGCGCCAGTCGTCGTCGGTCAGCGCGGGAAAGCGCCCGGCGCCGGCGTCCTTCAACAGGGCGATGGCCTCGTCGATGGTGGATGGCTCCCGCAGGCGGCCGAGATAGGCGCGGATGCGGGCCAGTCCCGCTCCCTCGATGACCGGGCCGATATCGTTGAGGATGGCGCCGGCGAGGAGATCGGGCCTGGCCATGCCCGTCAGCATGGTCAGGAGGCCGCCGCGCGACGTGCCGAGGAAGATGGCCCTGTCCAGCCCCAGCGCTGCCAGCACGCCGAAGACGTCCTCCAGTTCCACCGGCAGCGCGTAGTTCTGCCAGTTGGCATCCCAGCCGGACAGGCCGCGCCCGCGATAGTCGAGGGCGATCACCGGTCGCTCGGGTGCGAGTGCCCGCGCCAGCACGTCGAAGTCGCCGGAGTTGCGCGACAGGCCGGGCAGGCAGACGAGCGGCACCGGACCCCCGGCCGCGCCGCCATAGACCCGGGCATGGAGCCTGAGGCCGTCCTTCGCCGTGACGAAGCGGCTCTCGAAGGCGCCCTCGCCCGCCACCGCCGGCATCACGGCTTCTTGGGGTCGATGGCGATGCGGATGGACAGCTCGCGCAGCTGCTTCGGCGTCGCCTCGTTCGGCGCGCCCATCAGCAGGTCCTCGGCGCGCTGGTTCATCGGGAACAGCGAGATCTCGCGCAGGTTCTGCGTGCCGCAGATCAGCATGACGATGCGGTCGACGCCCGCTGCCATGCCGCCGTGCGGCGGCGCGCCGTAGTGGAAGGCGCGATACATGCCGCCGAAGCGCTCGACGACGGTCGCTTCGTCATAGCCGGCGAGCTCGAAGGCCTTGACCATGGCCTCGGGGCGATGGTTGCGGATGCCGCCCGAGGCGATCTCGTAGCCGTTGCAGGTGATGTCGTACTGGAACGCCTTGATCGACAGCGGCTCCTGCGTCTTCAGCGCCTCCAGGCCGCCCTGCGGCATGGAGAAGGGATTGTGCGAGAAGTCGACCTTCTTCTCGTCCTCGTTCCACTCGTAGAAGGGGAAATCGACGATCCAGGCAAGCTCGAACCGGTCCTTGTCGATGAGGTTCAGCTCCTCGCCGACCCTGGTGCGGGCGAGGCCGGCGAACTTGACGAACTTGTCGGGGTCGCCCGCGACGAAGAAGGCGGCGTCGCCTTCCTTCAGGCCGAGCTGGTCGCGGATCGCGGCCGTGCGCTCGGGACCGACATTGTTGGCGATGGGGCCGGCACCCTCCCCGCCCTCGCGCCACATGATGTAGCCGAGGCCGGGCTGGCCCTCGCCTTGAGCCCAGGCATTCATGCGGTCGCAGAAGGCACGGGAGCCGCCGGTCGGCCCGGGAATGGCCCAGACCTGGTTCTTGGCGTCCTCCAGCATGCGGGCGAAGACCTTGAAGCCGCTCCCGCGGAAATGCTCGGAGACGTCCTGCATCACCAGGGGATTGCGCAGGTCCGGCTTGTCGGAGCCGTATTTGCGCATCGATTCGGCGTAGGGAATGCGCGGGAACGCCTCCGTCACCGGCTTGCCTTCGGCGAAGTCCTCGAACACGCCGCGGATGACCGGCTCCACCGCCGCGAAGACGTCCTCCTGCTCGACGAAGCTCATCTCGAGGTCGAGCTGGTAGAACTCGCCCGGCAGGCGATCGGCCCGCGGGTCCTCGTCGCGGAAGCAGGGCGCGATCTGGAAGTAGCGGTCGAAGCCGCTCATCATGATGAGCTGCTTGTACTGCTGCGGCGCCTGCGGCAGGGCGTAGAACTTGCCGGGATGGATGCGGCTCGGCACCAGGAAGTCGCGTGCGCCCTCCGGCGAGGAGGCGGTCAGGATCGGCGTCTGGAACTCGAAGAAGCCCTGCCCCTTCATGCGGCGGCGGATCGCGTCCACCACCTCGCCGCGCGTCATGATGTTCTTGTGCAGCTTGTCGCGGCGCAGGTCGAGGAAGCGGTACTTGAGGCGCGTCTCTTCCGGATAGTCCTGGTCGCCGAAGACCTGCAGCGGCAGCTCGTCCGCCTTGCCCAGCACCTCGAGCTCGGTGATGAAGACCTCGACGTCGCCGGTGGGAATCTTCGGGTTCTTCAGCCCCTCGTCGCGCGCCTTCACCTTGCCGTCGATGCGGATGACCCACTCGGCGCGGCAGGCTTCCAGCGCCTTGAAGGCCGGCGAATCCGGGTCGGCAAGGCACTGGGTGATGCCGTAATGGTCGCGCAGGTCGACGAAGAGAATGCCGCCATGGTCGCGGATGCGGTGGCACCAGCCGGAGAGCCGGACGGTCTCGCCGACATGGATCGAACGCAGCTCGCCGCAGGTCTTGGAGCGATAGCGGTGCATGGAAGCCTCAAGGGTCTCGAAGGCGGCGCAAGGCGCGGGCCCAAAAATTCGAACGTGCGTCCCTTTAGCGGATGGATGCGCCGGCTTCAAACGGAAGCGGCGGCGGCGCTGCGCGAATTCGGCGACGGGAACGCCCGCTTCAGCGCGCGACGATCTCGATGCGGCGGTTGCGCGCCTTGTTGGCCGGCGAATCGTTCGGCACCAGCGGCTTCGTCGCGCCATGACCTTCCGAGAGCAGCCGCCCCGCCTCGATCCCCTGGCGGATCAGGATGGCGACCACGGCCTGCGCGCGCCGATGGCTGAGATCGACGTTCTGGCTGGCGATCCCGTCGGAATCGGTATGCCCCTCGACCGAGAACCGAACCGACGGGCAGGCCTTCATGGCTTCGGCGATGCGGTTGAGCCGCGCGATACTCTCCGGGCGGATGACCTCGCGGCCGAACTGGAACACGACGCCGCCCGCCGCCATCTCGGTCGCGATGGTGGCAAGACAGGCCGGGGGCGCCGGCCGAGGAACGGCCGCCACCGGCGGCAGGGGAGCGGCAATGGTATGGCTGACCGTGAAGCCGAAGGGCACCGAGCCCTCGATCGCCGCACGCGCCGCAGCCGCGGCCGTCGATGACGCAACCTCGCCGGCAATCGCCAGTGCGGAATCCGACAGCGTCGCCCTGCCCCGGTCGAGCAGGACCAATTGCCCAATCGCGGCGATGGCGGCTGTCTCGAAGCCGGCCGGCGCGCCGCGCGCCACGACCTGCTCGTCGGTGACGCCGAGCGGCGCAAACAGGGCCTCCGCCGCAGCGGCAATGGACGCCCTGTCAACGTCGGACGGCACATAGCCCTGCAGGCGCAGGCCGGAGGCGGACTTCTCGGCAACCCAGCGATAGGGTGTGACGACCGGCGCGTCGAGCCGCGATGCCTTGAGCGACACGCCGCCGGGCAGCGGGCTACTCCTGAGGGCAAGCGTCACCGCCGCGAAGCCGGCGCGGTCCGCCGCCTCCCCTTCGAGCGACAGGGCCGCGTCCTCGATGCGCACGGTTCCCGTTGTCATCCGCGCGAGCTGCGTCAGCCCGAACCGCGCCGCGGCCATCCGGTCGATGGACGGCGGCGCCCCATCCGCGACGACGAGGCTGTCCGAGACGGGTCCGAGGCCCAGTGACCCGGCAAAGGTTGCGAGTTCGCCCTTCTCCGCGGCGCTCGCGACAACGCCGCCCAGCGACAGGCCGATGGCCGTCCGTTCGAGCGACAGGAGGAACGGCCTGACGAGTGGCGCGGCAAGCTCGCTGCGCCGCAGGGCGAAGCCGGCGGGTCGCTGATTGAGCGCGGCGGTCACAGCCGCCTGCCCGGCCAGTCCGTCAGGCCGCCCCAACACGGTGAGGTCCGAGCCCGACAGAAGCACGGAGCCGGGTTTGAGGCGCGCGGTGAGACCGGCCGCCCAGACCGCCGCCGGCGCAAAGCCGGGCGGCGCATCCGGCGCCAGCGCCGTCATGTCGATCACCGCAATGTCGGCGGAGACGGCGCGAATGGCACCGAGCACCGCCTCGCGGCTCGCCTCGTCCGGCAGGGAGCCACCGAGGGCGACGAGGTCACCCTCGCGCACCAGAGAGAGCTGGTAGGGAGCGGGAGCCTCGGCCGTCTGGGCCGCACCGGGCGTCGGCGTCAGCGCCAGAACCCATAGCGCCGCCGCGATCAGGCGCGGCCAATGCCGCATGAAGCGCCCGAAACCTGCATCCGCCATGCCCTGCCCCCGTCGACGACGACCCGTGCCACCGCGCGCCGAATCCGGCGCAACTGCCCCTCCGGAATGCCGTCACGTCCCGTCCGACGCAAGGAAAAAGAACGGCACCACTTCGTTCATAATCCCAATTATCGATTGGTCACAAGATTATGCAAAATCGACAACTTTTTACAGAAGTGCCGGAGTCGCAACCGGCTTGGTTGTCCCGCAGCGGAGCGGGTGAAAGGGCCGCCGCCAGCGCAAAATCAGCCGTACTGGCCGAAGCAGAAACATGACCGACATCGGCGACGCACCCGCCATCCGCCCCTGTCGTCGTCCGGACGACGCACGAAGCGGCGAACGCCGCCAACAAAAAAGAACCCCGGCGGTTGCCCGCCGGGGTCTTTATAGACTGGAACCGGTCTGAGACCGGACCCGATCAGAAGTTGCGCTGGACGCGGAACATACCGGACCAGGCGGTCGCGTTGCCGATCGAGGCAGCCGGCGTGGTGCCGATGCCGCTGTCGCGCGAGCGGAGGTTCGAGTAGACCACCTCGACACCGAGGTCGAGGTTACGAACCGGCGACCAGACGGTGTTCACGCCAACCTGCCAGAAGCGGATGTCGTTGAGAGCCTGACCGGCGAGCGAACCAGCACCCGGGGAGTCGATGTTGACGTACTTACCCCAGATGGCGGAGCGGAGAGCCGGGGTCCAGAAGTGGCGGAAGCCACCGTGGATGCCCCAGGCCTTCGACTTCACGATGCCGGTGCCGGCGGCGTTCAGCACACCGTCCGCATAGAGAGCGGTCAGCAGGCCCACGCCGACAGCCTGGCGGGTCTGGATGAGACCGTCCGAGTTATCGTTCGTGAAGACGTAGCCGAGAGCGCCGTCCGCGTAGGTCGCCTGCAACCACAGCACGTCGCCGCGGGCAAGCATGTCGAGGTTCAGACGGACGCCACCGCCAACAGCCCAACCAGCAGAGGTCGCGCCAACAGCCGGCGGACCAGCAGCAACGGTCGTGCGGACTTCATGATAGGCAGCCATGATCTGGGCAGAGCCCCAACCCTGATCGACGCGCAGGTTACCGACGATGTCCGGGATAGCCTGACCGTTGTAGATCACGCCGTTGGTCTGGACGGCCGCAGCAGCGATCGTGCCGATCGCGCCGATGCGGCGGAACTGCGGATCCTCGATCGAGATCGTGGCCGAGAAGCCCGAACCGAACGACGCGGTGTAGGCGATCAGGTTCGACGAGTTGCGCGACGGGTCCATGGCGGCACCGGCGGAAGCAACGAACTGGACGTCGCCCTGGTAGAAGTTGAAGAACGAGGCCGAGTTACCGAACGTGAAGCCAGCGAACTGGATGAACGCGCGGGACATGTAGGCGGCCGACGCCTGACCGGTCGAACCAGCGCCGGTGGCGAGGGTCGCAGGCAGGACGTTGTTGCCCGGGCCGCGCTGGATGAGGAACTCACCATAGGCGCGGAGCAGACCGTACTCGGTGTTCGAACGGGCGTCGAAGTTCAGGAGCAGGCGGGTACGCGTCGAGTAGACGTTCGTCGCCGGCGAGAACTGCTGACCAACATAGGCATCCATGCGGACGTAGCCGCCGATGCGAAGGCAGGTGTCGGTGCCCGGGATGAAGAAGAAGCCCGCGCCGTAGGTGTCGCAGATGCGCACGTACTCGGCCGGGGCAGCCTTGCCCGGGAGATCCGCTGCCTGAGCGCCGGTGAGGGCAACGAAGCCCGCCGCAGCGCCGAGAAGAAGGCTCTTAACCGTCTTCATTGTGTAGACCTCCAATGTTTCTCCTGAGGGAGCCTGGTTCCCTGGTTCCTGTCCGGTTTCCCGAAGAAGGCCTTGGTTCCGATATTCCCCGTTTGGCCGCCTTTTCTGCTGTCGTGGCTGAGTGCCGTTCGACCCCAGGAAGGGCGGTGCGACCGGGGTGCCCCCCTTCGTCGCAAGGTCACCATTACCGATGCCCCCGCGCCGATCAATCGAAACAAGGGCTCCGAACGCCCCCCGAACAGGCTTTGGCGGGGACTGTTGCAGGAAGGACACGGGCCTCTTAACCACAGGGGCCGCCGGCGAAATGACTGCAACTTGATGAAAATGCAGCGGATTTCGAACCGGTGCGGCGACCGGGAGGGTTAACCGCCAAAAGCCGCCCTGGACTCTGGCGCCAGATGACAGCCGACCGCTTCCCACGGTTCACAGTGACGCACGCCCCAATCGCCGGCCAGACACGATTCCGCGAGGAAGCCAGCAACGGCGCGGTTTCGGACGGGTTTTCGAGGCGGCGCGGCTCCCTGAGGCGATTCGACCTGCGTCAGCTGCTGGCGCGCATCCGAGCGATTCCTCCGGACCTGACCGGATTGACTTGACGGCGCATGTTCGCCCGTCGGTCGCCCTTACGCCTTCGCCACTGCCGCCGGCACCTGATAGGCGGTGGTCGACTTGATGCGCTCCATGGCGAAGCGCGAGGTGACGTTCTTCAGCGGAATGGTGTCGATCAGCCGTTTGTAGAAGGCGTCATAGGCCGCCATGTCGGTGACGACGACGCGCAGCATGTAGTCGACGTCGCCGGCCATCCGGTAGAACTCCATCACCTCGGGCATCGCCGAGACGGTGTCGGCGAAGCGCGCCAGCCACTCGCGCGAATGATCGGAGGTCTCGATCGAGACGAAGACGGTCAGGCCGAGGCCGAGCTTCTCGGGCGAGACCAGCGCCACGCGCTTGATGATGAAGCCGTGGCCCTCGAGCTTCTGGATTCGCTTCCAGCACGGTGTCTGGGACAGGTTCACCCGCGAGGCGAGTTCCGCGATCGAGATCGTCGCGTCGTCCTGAAGGATGGTGAGGATCTTCCTGTCGATGGCGTCCATGGATGCGGTCCCGGCTGGACGCCAACCCCGCGGCGCCTGCGATTTGTAGAATATCCTTATCCTACAAGAACAACATCGACGCACAAGAAGAAGAATATTCCAACAGTGCCCCGCATTGCAGCACCAACTCCCATTCGCCCGGCACCCCGCGGTCATCCGCCACGCAGGACGGCGACATGAGCCTCGCCGGTGTGGCCCGTATGGTGGCCGGGCAGCCCGCGAGTTGCAGGCGCTTGCATCGGCATTGGGACACGAGCAGGTTTGAGAGAAAGGGGCGGATGGCCCGCCTCCGGGAGGAACCGCCATGCCCATCCGTCCCAGCGCCCGTGCGGGCTGGCTCGACGCCACTGTGCAGGCTGTCGACTGTTACGGAGATGCGCCATGAGCGAGCCCTCCACATCCCTGTCGCTCGCCGGCCTCAACGCCCTGGTCATCGGCGGCTCGAGCGGTATCGGCGAGGCCATCGCGCATGGTTATGCCGAGGCCGGGGCGCGTGTGGCGATCGCCGCCCGCAGCCCGGACAAGCTGCACGAAGCCGCAGCACGCCTTGCCGCCGCCCATCCCGGCTCGAAGGGCTATGTCGCCGACGTCACCGATGGCGCGGATCTCGCGCGCCTCGCCGACACCGTCACGCGCGAGTTCGGCCCCATCGACATCCTCGTGCCCTGCCAGGGCACCACTATCATCAAGCCGACCCTCGACTTCACGCAGGAGGAGGTCGAGTTCATCTTCCGCACCAACCAGACCAGCGTCTTCTTCACCTGCACCACCT
>CAZEZD010000052.1:2231-11785 GCA_964516115.1 uncultured Hyphomicrobiales bacterium | reverse complement strand
TCGGCCCGCATCGCCGAGCGCGTGGAGCGCAACGACAAGGCCTGAGCCTTCCTCCTCCGAGCCAATCGCGGCGGGGCCTTCGGGCCCCGTTTGCTTTTCTGCGGCTCGCAATAGCGCCGCGTCCAAGCGTCTGCATTTGCCTCGTCGAAATCGATCGTGTACGGCGGAACGACGTGCTCTGCCAGTGGATCCCGATGCCAGATCGTTCACATGCCGACGCCGTCGTCATCGGCGCGGGACCAGCAGGTCTGACGGCCGCCTATCTCCTGACGAAGCAAGGTCGCAACGCCGCCGTCATCGAGGCAGACCCGACCTATGTCGGCGGCATCAGCCGGACGGTCGCGTACAAGGGCTTTCTCTTCGACATCGGCGGGCACCGCTTCTTTTCGCGATCGAAAGAGATCGTCGAGCTGTGGCGGGAGATCTTGCCGGACGATTTCATCGAACGGCCCCGGCTGAGCCGCATCTACTACGGTGGTCGATATTACTCCTATCCGCTGAAGGCGTTCGAGGCGCTGCGCAATCTCGGCCTCATCCAGTCCTCGCTCTGCATGCTGTCCTATCTGAAGAGCCGCATGTTGCCGAAGAAGGACGTGCGCTCGTTCCACGACTGGGTGGCCAACCAGTTTGGCGAACAGTGTCCACCTGCTCTTCGCCATCCTTTCCGGAGCAATGGCTACAGCGATCGTGGTCGACCGTCTGCGTAGCGGCGGATGGCGGGCGCCAGGGCGCCGCGAGTCGCTCGCCCTGATGCTGCTCGCCGCCGGTTGGGCGCTGGCCGTGGCGACCGCCTGGCCAGCGGCCGACGCGTTCAGCGGCCGCGCCCTCCTCGCACCCGACACCAGCCAGTTGATCTGGCAGGTGATGGCGCTCGGCGGCCTCATCGGTCCCTACGACTCGTTTCCGGCCACCGCCCTCGGTACCGCCGCCCTCGTCGCAGCGTTCGTCATGATCCGCCGCGAGCCCGCTGCGGTGATCCTTCTGGGGCTTACGACCGGGCTGATGCTGGCGATGTTCATGCTCGTCTACGGCAACAGTATCTGGCACCGGGGGCCGCTCCTGCTCGCCTTCATCGCAGCCTTGTGGATCGCGCGGCTCTCCCCAGACGCGGCTCGGGACGCGACCGCAGGGGCAGGGCGGATGCTGCTCTTGACGGTCCTCGCATGTCAGGCCGTCGCGGGCCTGATCGCCCTGTTGAAGGATGTTCGCCAGCCACTCTCGGCCGGCCCTGCCGTTGCCCGCCACATCCTCACGGAAGGCTGGCAGAACGATCCGCTGATCGGCACGCCGGATTATGCCGTCAGCACCATCGTCGGGCATCTCGGAATCGCCCGCGCCTATTACGGCAATGTCGGTCGCTGGGGCTCCTTCGTGCTGTGGGATCGGGCGAGGGTGACGCCGCGCGATGCCGCCACCATGCTCGACGACTCGGACGCCCTGCCCCGCCCCACAACCCTGGTCACGACGGCGCCTCTCGACCCTGGCCTTGCGGCCCTCCACGGATTCCGGGAGGTCGCCCGTTTCGACAATGCCGTCGAGCGCACCGAGCGGTTCGTTCTCTACCGGCGCGAATGAAGGGCCGGACCGCCGTTGGGTCATCCTGGCGGGCCGGATCGGCGGTTTCGTTCGGATCGACGCGCGCCCTTGCGTTCAGGGACGATGGATCGTTCCGGCCGAGCATTCGCCCTGCCGGGCCTCGCTTCCGCCGACCGGGCCATTGGCGCCATGGACGATGCGGCGAGGCAATCCCGCATACCCCCATGATACGCACGATACCGTTCATAGCAACCTATGATTGAATAATCATTAGGCATATTGCGTATTTATTGTGCAGCTTAAGACTTGGCTAACCATAAGGCCGGGATGCTTTCTCCCAGGGGGAAACAACCATGTCCAAACTCAAGATCGGCCTTCGTCTCGCTCTCGGTTTCGCCGCCGTCCTGCTTCTTTGCGGAAGCGCCATCGGCTTCGTCATCCTGAAGATCCATTCGGCCAGCGAAACCGCCGCGCGGGTGCGCGACCTGCGCGCCCCCGTCGCCTCGACGAGCCTCAAGCTCGCCGGCGCGACGACCGGGACCGCCAACCTCCTGCGCGGTTTCATCATCACCAGGGATTCGAGCCTCACTGACCAATGGGTCGCGCAGTGGCGACAGGTCGACCAGCTCGTCGCCACGATGGACAGCCTCTCGGCCAGCTTCACCGATCCCGCCAACCGCGCCGCCTGGACCACTGTACGCACCGCCCTGCCGCGCTTCCGAGAGGCGCAGGGGCGCACCTTCGCCGTGGTCGAGCGCGGCACCATCGAAGACGCCGCCAGGGAGTTGCAGGCCAACGTCCTGCCGCTGTTCCGCGCCCTGCAGACGGAACTGGTCGGCGCCGACGGTAATGGCGGCCTTTCGGGGGCCCAGTCGGGCCTGCTCCAGAGCGATATCGACGCCACCACCGGCGGCATATCGACCGCCAGCATGGCCGCTGTCGCCGCGCTGGTCGCGGCCATTCTCATCGGCGCGCTGATCGCGCTCCTGTCGGCGCGGTCAATCACCGTGCCGCTCGGACGCGTCCGCGGCGTTCTCGATACGATGGCCGCCGGCGACTACCACGTCGAGGTTCCGGCGATCGACCGCTCCGACGAGGTCGGCGACATCGCCCGTGCGGCGCTGGTGTTCAAGGAGAACGGGCTGGAGGCGCAGAGGCTGCGCGACGAGCAGGCGGCCGCCCGGGCGCGCGCCGAGGCCGAACACAAGGCGATGATGAACCGCATGGCCGACGACTTCGAGGGCGCCGTGGGCGCCATCGTGACGTCGGTTTCGGACTCGGCCGGGCACCTGAAGGCGGCGGCCTCCACCATGACCGGCGCAGCGACGGAAGCCTCGGCGCAGTCGAACGCGGTCGCGGCCGCCTCGGAGGAAAGCTCCACCAACATCCAGACGGTCGCCGCAGCGACGGAGGAGATGGTCTCGTCGGTGCGCGAGATCGCCGGACAGGTGGAGAACTCGGCCCGCATGGCGACCGATGCTGTCCGCAACGCCGATCACACGGCGTCCCAGGTCCAGGACCTTGCCGACAAGGTGCAGAAGATCGGCGAGATCGTCGAACTGATCAGCGGCGTGGCGGCACAGACTAACCTGCTGGCGCTGAATGCGACCATCGAGGCGGCGCGGGCGGGCGAGGCCGGCCGCGGCTTCGCGGTGGTTGCCTCGGAGGTAAAGGGCCTCGCCGACCAGACGGCCAAGGCGACGACGGAAATCGCCACCCAGATCAACGCGATCCAGGAGGCGACGCAGTCCTCGTCGCAGTCGATCGGCAGCATCACCCGCGCCATCCGCGACATGAGCCAGGTGTCGACCGACATCGCGGCGGCGGTCGAGGAGCAGACCGCGGCGACGTCGGAAATCTCCCGCAACGTACAGCAGGCCTCCACCGGAGCCCATGAAGTGGCGACCAACATCGTCGGCGTGTCGCAGGCCGTGGCCGAAACCGGGGCCGCTGCGGCGCAGGTGCTGTCGTCGGCCGATGGCCTCGCCGAGCAGGCGACGCGGCTGCGGCGGGAACTCGACCAGTTCCTCGGCACAGTCCGCGCGGCCTGAGGCCAAACCCGGCCTGTGGGGTGCGGGGCGGGTCCGGCGCGCCCCGCCCGCGACCGCCTGACAACGGCACCGACTGATACCCACCACCGACGCGCGACGGCATTGGCCGATCGACCCGCGCTGTCCAGACAGGGCCGGCCGCCTTCGTCGCGGCAACGAAGATATGAGAGCGGCTTGGCGGCGTGTCGCCGGCCACGATCCGGCCGATTCCTCTGCGTCATCTGGCGCAGCGTTTCATCCCTGACCTCCACGTTAACACAACGTTAACCATATCGTGTGAACGATATCGTACTTAACGTTTGGTCTCTTGCGTTCATTCAGCTTCGACCCCCCGCCCTGGAGTCTCCGAATGCGCGAATCCAGCATTGCCGCACGCCTCGCCTTCCATGCCATCGACGCCGTGCTCGCCACGTCGCTCCGGGACGGGAAGCCCTTCATCCTGTCGGTCATGCCCGGCGTCCTCGATACGTTCTACACGCACATCAAGGGGTTTCCCGACACCGCCGGGCTGTTCAGAAGCGAGCAGCACATGGCGCATGCCAAGGCCATGCAGCTGAAGCACTGGGACATCATCCTGGATGCCCGTTTCGACGAGGCCTACGAGACCTCGGTGACCCGGATCGGCGAGGTCCACAACACGCTCGGCCTCGAGCCGCGCTGGTATATCGGCGGCTACAGCGCCCTGGTCGCCGGGGTTGTCGCAGCCATTGGCGCCACGTCGAGGCCCCTGCAGGGCCGTCGTCGCCGCGAGGAACAGGACCTCCTGCGCAAGGCGGTCATCAAGGCCGCGCTCCTCGACATGGATATCGCGCTCGGGGTCTATATCGAGGCCGGCAAGCGGGATCGCCACGAGACGCTCGGGCGCATCGCGCAGGAGTTCGACACGGCCATCGGCGGCATCGTCGGCGAGGTTACCCTGACCGCCGGGGAACTGAACACCGCCGCCACGTCGCTGACGCAGAGCGCCGAGCGCACGTCGACCCGTGCGAGGGCCGTCTATGCGGCCGCGGGAGAAGCGAGCGGCAACGTCCAGACCGTCGCCGCAGCGACCGAGGAACTCTCCTCGTCGGTCTCGGAGATCGGCGGGCAGGTGCATGACTCCGCCCGCATCGCCCGCGAGGCGGTCGGGCAGGCCAGCCAGACGGCCGAGACCATCCGCAGGCTTGCGGCGGGCGCCAAGAAGATCGGTGACGTCGTGAGCCTCATCAACACGATCGCCGGCCAGACCAATCTCCTCGCGCTCAACGCGACGATCGAGGCGGCCCGCGCCGGCGAGGCCGGCAAGGGCTTCGCCGTCGTCGCCCACGAGGTGAAGTCGCTGGCCGAGCAGACGGCGCGGGCGACGACGGAAATCTCCCAGCAGGTCGGCGAGATCCAGGCCGCGACCGACGCGTCGGTCACCTCGATCGACAGCATCTCCGCCATCATCAGGACGATGGACGAGATTGCCGCCTCCATCGCCGCAGCGGTAGAGGAACAGGGGGCGGCAACCGGCGAGATTTCCCGAAACGTCCAGCAGGCCGCGACCGGCACATCCTCCGTCACCGCCACCATCGAGACGGTGACGACGGACGCCGCCGAAACCAGTGCCGCCGCGACGCAGGTCCTCAATTCCGCCGGGGCGCTGGCACGGCAGTCGGAACAGCTACGAACCGATGTCGACCGGTTCCTCGCGACAGTCCGGGCTGCATAGAACAAACCGCATAGAACAAACTGCATGGAACAAGGATCGATTTCCATGATCCTGACGGGGCTCTCAATAGTTGGGCTCCGGCCAAGATCATTCGCGCCGGTTGCAGGACGAACGCCATGCAATCAATCTCAAAATTGGAATATGATCTTACTGCAGGCAGATAAGATCGATATCGTACATTTAGAGATTTCACAGCCAGTTTTCACGTAACCATTGCAACCGGCTACATCAATTGCTCTAGATGGTCGAATAGCGACCCGGCTGGCAACGGTCCGGGCCCCTGTCAACCGACCATGCCAAGCAGGCCTTGATGAGCCAGAGTGCAGCAGTCGTCACCGCTTCCGCCCCCGAACTGACGCAGAATGCCCTGTTTCGTCTTCTGAGACCCGAAGCTCTCGCCTTCGTGGCCCGGGAGATCGAGGTCAGGCCGGTCGAAGCCGGCGATTGCATCTATGAGGACAACGAGTCCGTCACCGATGCCGTGTTCCCCCTTTCCGGCATGATCTCGTTCATGGCCCGGATGACGGATGGCCGGACGATCGAAAAGGGCAATGTCGGCCCGGAGGGCTTCGTCGGTATCGCCACCATGATGGAGCGAGATGTCATGCGCGGCCGCTGCGTCGTGCAGATCGGCGGCCATGCCGCCTGGTTGCCGGCGTCGGTGTTCGACGAGGCGATCGAGCGGTTCATCTGCGTCCGCCGCATGCTGCTGCGCTACGGCAAGGCGCGCATCGAGCAATTGCACGAACTGGTCGTCTGTACGAGCCTGCATTCGGCCGACCACCGCGTCGCCCGATGGATTCTGGACGCCTCCGACAAGGCCGGCAGCCCCACCTTCGAGCTGAAGCAGGAGGTGCTGGCAGAGTTGCTCGGCCTCAGGCGCGCAACCGTCAGCGGCGCCTGCCACCACCTTCTCGGTGAGGGAATCATCCGCTACAGCCGTGGACGTCTTGAGATCGTCGATCGGGCGCGGATGGAGGCGGCCGCCTGCGAGTGCTATGCCCACATCCGCAGTCGCTTCGCCTATCGGCCCCTTCCCCTCCGCTGAACGGCCACCCATGGATCAGCGCTCCCGGAGATAGGCCTCCGCCTGGTCGGGCGGCATGGGGCGGGCGAACAGATAGCCCTGGCCGATGTCGCAGCCGTAGGACTTCAGGATGTCGAGCTGTCGCTCGTTCTCGATGCCCTCGGCGACGACATCCATGCCGAGGCTGTGGGCGAGCGAGACAATGGTGCGCGGGATGACGCCGCGGTGGTCGTCCATGCCGATATCTGCGACGAAGGAGCGGTCGATCTTCAGGCGGTCGACCTGGAACCGCTTCAGATGGGCGAGCGAGGCATAGCCGGTGCCGAAATCGTCCAGCGAGATGGCCACCCCCAACTCATGCAGTCGGCCGAGCGTGCGGCCGATCTGCTGCGCCGAGCGGTCGAGCAGAACCGTCTCGGTCACCTCGACCTCGATCTCCGTCGCCGTCAGGCCATAGGCCCCGAGCTGGACGGCCAGCCCTTCGGCGAAATCATCGAGCTTGAGCTGCGCCGCCGCGACGTTGATGGCGATGCGGCCGGGGGAGAGGCCGCGGTCCTTCATCGCCCTGACGAAGCCGAGCGCCTTGTCGATCACCCGGTTGCCGAGCGGCACGATCAGCCCGCTCTCCTCGGCGATATGGATGAACTCGGACGGTGGCACCAGCCGGTCGTCGCGACGCCAACGCACCAGCGCCTCGAAGCCGACATGGCGGCCCGTCCTCAAATGCAGTTGCGGCTGCAGTTCGATGTGCAGGCGATCCTGCTCGATGGCCTCGCGCAGGATGTCCTCGATCTGGCGGCGCTGCTCGGCGGCGCGCAGCATGTGATGGTCGAAGAAGGAGTAGCGCGCCCGCCCGGCGGACTTGGCGTGATAGAGCGCGATGTCGGCGCGCTGGAACACGTCGCGGCGCGACATTTCGCCCGGCGCGAACAGGGCGACGCCCATGCTGAGCTGCGGGGTGACGGTGCGGCCGGTCAGCGCGACCGGCTGCTGCACCGCGGCCATGACCCGGTCGAGGCGGCGGGCCAGCGTCTTCTCGCCGGACGGGCAGCTCATCACGAGGGCGAATTCGTCGCCGCCCATGCGGCCGACCACTGTGCCGCGGCCGACCGCGCCGGCGAGCCGCCGGCCGATGACCACCAGCAGTTCGTCGCCGGCATCGTGGCCGAGAGAGTCGTTGATCGCCTTGAAGCCGTCGAGGTCGATGAGCACGAGAGCGGCCGTGCGGCTCGCCCGCTGCGCCAGCATGGCGTCGACCCGCGCCACCACCACGGCGCGGTTGGCGAGCCCGGTCAGCGGGTCTTCCTCGGCCTGCCGGCGGATGGTCTGTTCGGCTTGCTTCAACTCGGTGATGTCGGTGCGGGCGGTGACGGTGAGACCGGTCGCGGTGCGGAACTCGCGCAGCTGCATCCAGCGCCCGTCGGCCAGTTCCAGCACCACTGGGCGGGTGGAGTGGCGATGCTCGTCCATGCGCTGCTCGACCCAGGCCTCCACGTCGTCCTCGCCCACTCCGGCGAAATGGCCCGAGCGCGCCATGCGGCGGACGATGGTCTCGTAGCGGATACCCTCGCGGATGACGTTCCTCAGCTCCGGATAGAAGCGCCGGAACTCCTCGTTGCAGGTGACGAGGCGGTCCTCGGCGTCGAAGGCGGTGATGCCCACGGGCACCGTCTCCAGCACGTCGCGCAGTAGTTGCTCGGCGCGCAGGCGGCGGGCGTTCTCGGCGGCGAGCGCCATCTCCGCCTGCTTGCGCTCGGTGATGTCGAAGCGCACCGACAGGTAGCGCTGGATGCGCCCGTCACGCGACAACAGCGGCACGATGGTGGTGTCGACCCAGTAGAGTTCGCCGGACCTGGCGCGGTTGCAGATCTCGCCGTGCCATTTGCGCCCCGATGCGATGGTCGACCACAGGTCGGCGAAGAACGCCCTGTCGTGATGGCCGGAATTGAGGATGCTGTGCTTCTGGCCGACCAGCTCGCGCTCGCTGTAGCCGCTGATGCGGCAGAAGCAGGCATTGGCGTGGAGGATGGTGCCGTTGCGGTCGGTGGCCGCCACGATGGCGTTGTCGTCCAGCGCCGCGGGCAGCGCCCTCAGCTCCTCGCCGATCCGCGACGTCCCCAGCACGTTCCCACCCGCCATGGACCGCAGCGCCGTATCGACGGCGGCGGTGTCGTCCCGCCCGGTCTCCCGGGGCGGATCGCGCCAGTCGGCGGAGGGCTGCAGGGGGGCGAGAGGTTTCGGCAGCAGCGACATTCCACCATCCTGGTGTCTTTTATGAACTAAACCGTACATTACGGACGGTAAAGCAAGAATGAACGACGCGCCGACCTGGCGGCTGGCCGGGTATCCCACCGGGGGGGCCTCCCGACCCGCCCGCGTCAAGTCGCTCCGGAGGGGACCGCGATTATTCGTTAGGAGAACGCACCGCCGGGGCGCATACTGTCCGGAACGAGGACTGGGCTTCCGCCCGCTCGTTCCTCGCCTGCCGCTCACCCGCGCACTCCCCTGCGTGCGTCAGGCCTCCATCGCACAGACGTGCCGCGCAAGACGCAACCTCCGCGCCCCAGGGCCGGAGCAAGGCCGGAGCCTCAAGCTTCGGCTGCAGGATTGCGCGCGGCCCGCCCGCCTTCGCCCTCGTCCTGTCGGTCCCCCGCCTTCCCGGCGCCGGAGCGACCGATCCCTCTCCTGCGCCACCGGCGCGAAAGGTTCCCGCCCGATGTTCACCTCCACCCTCCGCCGCCCCGCCTCCAGCCAGCGCCAGGCCCTCTACGCCGCCGAGGCGCTGTTCCGGCCGATGCCGGTCTCCGCCGGACCGCGCCTGCGCTCCGTGCCCTCGGCCGAGGGCGACCGCACCGACGGCTGCCCGGCCTGCGGCACGCGCCACCCCATCGCCCCGGTGCGCTCGCGCCATCTCTCGGCGCGCGCCATCGAGCACGACTGGCAGTGCGCGGCCTGCGACCACGCCTGGACCACGACCACGACGCTCGGCGCCCCGTCGCTGGTGCCGGGCCACAGCCCGCGCTTCGCCATCGGCTCCTCGGTGCGGCTGATCGCCGGGCAGGGCTCGCGGCCGATCCCGAGCGCGCCCTTCGTCGTCGTGGCGCTGCGCCCCTCCGACAGCGGCGGCGTGCAGTACCGCATCAGCTGCCCGGTGGAGAGCTTCGAGCGCGTGGTGCGCGAGACCGAGCTGGCGCCCGCCCTGCGCCGCGACGGCGTCTGACATGCGCGCCCCGACCCTCGCCGCCTG
>CAZEZD010000052.1:0-2221 GCA_964516115.1 uncultured Hyphomicrobiales bacterium | reverse complement strand
TTTCACCCTCCTAATCCGCCACGGCCCCCACCAAGTTGTTCAAGACGTTCAAAGCGTTTAAGCCGTTTGAACGATTTGAGCCTTTTAAACGGCTTGAACATCTATTCAAACTGTTCCAAACCAAAGCGGCGGCTGACCATGCGCGCCTACACTCTCGCCGCCTGGATGATGCTCGCCGCGGCCGGCGCGTCTCACGCCGACGAACCCTTCAACCGCCCCCCGACCGGGGAGGAGCAGCGGATGATCGAACTGGTGCTGAAGGCCGAGGGCTTTTCGCCGTGCAGCGCCATCACGCTGGTCGCCAGCCAGTGGTCCTGCCGGACGAAGAACGCCGAGGGGCAGGATTTTCAGGTCTCGCTCAGCAATGTCGATTTCGCGGTGCTCGGACGCCGGCGGGTGCAATAGCCCGTCGCGGCAGCCGCTCCCAATGGGCGCCGAGCTCGATGAGATAGGCGAGGCGCAGGGCCATCAGTTCCCCGTCCACCGGCCCTGAGCCGGCGACGCCGTAGAGGCGGCTGGCGCAGGTCTCGGCGAGCCGGCAGCAGCGGGCGCGGCGGCAGGCCTTGCGCCGGCAAAACAGATGCGCGCCCTCGGCGCTGTGGAGATGGCGGCGGATGCCGCGCTGCTCGTCGGGGGTCATGGCGTGTCCCCTGTGAGGGAAGGCGGCACGATCGGCGGGCGTCGCACGCCCCATCCGCCAGCCCCGCTCCCCTCATGCGGCCCGTCGCAAGTGCGTCCTTCGAGGCTCGCTCCGGACGATGCTGGCGCATCGCCGGGAGCGCGCACCTCAGGATGAGGGAGGTGGGTGTCTGGCAAGACGGCGTTCGGGTCGGGAACCACCCTGCAGGTCACCACCCTCCTCATCCTGAGGTGCGAGCCCAGGCGAGAGGCGGACGCAACCGGCGTCCGCCCGATGCCGAGGGCGAGCCTCGAAGGACGCACTTGCGACGGGCCGATCCCTCGACCGGAACGGCGTAGGCACCAACCGGGGAGCTTGCGCCCGGGCACGCCCTCGTCGTGGCACTGCCTCGTCCGTTCTGTCACCACCCACGCCTCCCCGTTCCCGCGCCTCTTCGGCCGGGTCTTGCTCCGTCGGTCCCCGCGCCTCCCTTGGGAAGGCACGAGGGGTGAAGCGCCGTCAGGCGCGGAGGCGATGAGGCCTCCTGGCCCCGCAGGCTGCCCCACGGGACCGGACTTCGGATCGCCGAAGCCCGCCGGCTCGCGTGCGGGTGTTCCCATGAAGAGCCCGGATCAAGCATCCGGGCTGCTCCCGAGACCGCCCGCACGCGAGCCGGCGCGCCTCACGGCGCTTCACCGCGGCACTTGTCGTCCTCCGGGACCGCGCGTCCGGGGCGGCGGATGCGGGAGGAAAGGCCCGCATGGGGCCTCGCCACCTCCCGGGCCTCGGCGTCGTCGCGGGCCCCGCGACGGCTCCAGCCAGGCTGCAAGGAGACGCGGTCGCCCGCCTCTCCCCTTGCCTCCGACGGACAGGGTTGCCCCCGCCCCCCGGTTCCGCTCGCCCGCCCAGCGATGCTCCTCGCGCAACGGTCACCCCCGGCGCAAAAGCGCCTCAAGGGCCCGAACGGGCGGTGTTCCCGGCGACGCCCTTAGCGCCTCGGCTGGTGAGGCCGCGTGCGCCAGGGGAACCGCCCCTCCGCCCCATCGCCCGCACCACCGGACGATGCCTCGATGAGGGCAGAAGGTCCGGCGAGGATGCAGGAGGTTGGGCGGATGGGGAGAAAGGGACGCGCGGATTTTTTGTCAGCAGGCGGGAAAGGCGCAGAGGATCAGGGGGTTGGGGCGTGTCGGTCAGGGCGACGAGGCTGGAGTTGTCCCCGGTGAGGGGTGGGCGCATGGCCCATCGCAAGTGCGTCCTTCGAGGCTCGCCGCCGGTCGATGCCGAAGCATCGCCGGGGGCTCGCACCTCAGGATGAGGACGGTGGTGCGCTGCACGGCGGTCTTCATCTGTGCACCGGTCATGCCAGACACCCACCCCCCTCATCCTGAGGTGCGAGCCGAAAGCGAGAGCCGAACGCATCTCGCGTTCGCTCGATGCTGTTGCGAGCCTCGAAGGACGCACTTGCGATGGGCAGGCTGGACCCCGCCTCAGCGCGCGGTGCGACGGAAGCTGCGCGGGTTGATGTCGGGGCAGGTCAGGCTCAGCCTGTCGGGGCCGGTGAGGCGCATGGAGCAGGCCGCGGCGGCGGAGCCGTTGGCGCCG
>CAZEZD010000051.1:0-11871 GCA_964516115.1 uncultured Hyphomicrobiales bacterium | reverse complement strand
CCGACCGCAAGGCCTACATGATCATCTCCGGCGGGGTGAACATCTACCCGCAGGAGACCGAGGACGCGCTGATCCTGCACCCGGCCGTCGCCGACGTCGCGGTGTTCGGCATTCCCCATGCCGAGATGGGCGAAGAGGTGAAGGCCGTCGTCCAGCCGCGCGACATGGCGCTGGCAGGACCGGATCTCGCCGCCGAACTCATCGCCTTCTGCCGGTCGCGGCTCTCCGCCCTCAAATGCCCGCGGACCATCGACTTCCTGGCGGAATTGCCGCGCACCCCGACCGGCAAGCTGGTGAAGCGCCACCTGCGCGACGGCTATCTGGCGGCGGCCCGCGCCGGGGCCTGAGAACCGGGCCCGGACGGCTTCGCCCTGCCGCACGACGATTTGTTTTGAATCATTCTACTCTGCTACAGGGTCCTGTAGCGGTGGGCTGACGGTCGGCCGTTGCAGGAGATGCCGATGTTCCCCGAAGCCCCGGCGCGATGGACCGTGCCATGCTGCTGACCCGGCTGAAATCCTATCTCGTCGTCATTCCGGCGACGGGCCTCGTGGCGGGTCTCCTCGCCCGCTGGCTCGGGCAGCCCGAATGGGCCGATCCGGTCTGGACCGCGGCGACCGCGGTGGTCATCCTCGCCCTCGCGGCCGAGATCGTCACCAGCCTGCGCCGCGGCGAGGTCGGCCTCGACATCGTCGCGCTGCTGTCGATGACGGCAGCGCTCGCGGTCGGCGAGACGCTGGCGGCCGCGGTGGTCGCGCTCATGTATGCGGGCGGGCAGAACCTCGAATCCTTCGCCGAACGGCGGGCGCAGAGGGAAATGTCGGCCCTGCTCGCGCGCGCGCCGCGCACGGCCATGCGCTACCTCGCCGGCGGCCTGCAGGAGGTTCCGCTCGACGCCGTGGCTGTCGGCGACCGGCTGCTCGTCCGGCAGGGCGATGTCGTCCCGGTCGACGGCTCTGTCAGCGGCACGGTCGCCGTCATCGATGAATCCGCCATCACCGGCGAATCCTTGCCGGTCCAGCGGCAGGCCGGCGAGCCCCTCATCTCCGGATCGCTCAACGTCGGCGGTCCCTTCGACATGCGTGCCGAGCGTGTCGCGAAGGAGAGCACCTTCGCCGGCATCATCCGCATGGTCGAACAGGCGCAGCGGTCGAAGGCGCCGATGTCACGCCTTGCCGACCGCTACGCCATCGTCTTTCTCGTCGTCGCCGTGGTGATCGCCGCAGCGGCCTGGCTCGCCAGCGGCGATCCGGTGCGCGCCGTCGCCGTGCTGGTGGTGGCGACCCCCTGCCCGCTCATCCTCGCCGTTCCGGTGGCGATCGTGGCGGGGCTGTCGCGCGCGGCCGCGCGCGGCATCCTCATCAAGGGCGGCAAGGCGCTGGAGGCGCTGGCGCGCGTCCGTGTGCTGATCCTCGACAAGACCGGCACGCTCACCCACGGACAGGCGCGCATCGTCTCGGAAGTCGTGTTCGACGGCATAACGCCGAACGAACTCCTGCGCCTCGCCGCCTCGGTCGACCAGGTCTCCAAGCACGTCCTCGCCCGCACGCTCGTCGCAGAGGCCGCCGAGCGGGGCCTCGTCCTCACCGTTCCGCAGGATGCCAAGGAGGTTCCCGGCGAGGGCGTGACCGGCCGCCTCGACGGCCGCACCGTCTCGGTGGGCGGCGTCGGCTACGTCGCCGCCCTGTCGTCGGACGAGGACGCCGCCAGGCTGCGCAGCCTCAAGACCGGAAGCGGCGTCGTCGTGGCGGTGGCCATCGACGGCCGGCTGGCCGGTGGCCTGCTCATGGTTGATGAACTGCGCAAGGGCGCGCCGCAGATTCTCGCGGGCCTGCGCGCGCAGGGGATCGAGCGCATCGTGCTGGCGACCGGCGACCGGCGCGGCGTCGCCGAAGCCATGGCGGCCGACCTGCCCGTCGACGCGATCCACTCCGAACTCGCCCCGCAGGACAAGGTCGCCGTGGTTCTGGCCGAGCGCGAGAGGGGCCCGGTGATGATGGTCGGCGACGGCGTCAACGACGCCCCGGCCCTCGCCGCCGCCGATGTCGGCGTCGCCATGGGCGCCACGGGCTCCTCCGCCGCCTCGGAGACGGCGGATGTGGTGCTGCTCGTCGATCATCTCGGGCGCGTGCAGGAGGCGCTGGCCATCGCCGTGCGGTCGCGCGACATCGCTGTCCAGAGCGTGGCGGTGGGCATCGGGCTGTCGGTGGCCGGCATGATCGCTGCCGCCTTCGGACTGATCTCCCCTGTCCAGGGCGCGCTGCTGCAGGAGGTCATCGACGTCGCCGTGATCCTCAACGCGCTGCGCGCGCTCGGTGACGGCGGACAGTCGGCCAAGGCGGCGGGCTGATGCGGGAACCACGGGCCCGCTCACGCGTTGTTCGGTCATGACCAAGACCGGACCGACGCCACAGATCCCTCCCAAGAGCCAGCCGAAGGCGGCGCCGAGGGGCGTTCCGCCCGAGGGTCCGCACGCGCGACCCGGCCTCATCGATGAGGAGAAGACACCGGGATCGGGCATGTTCCCGAAGCCCGGGACGAAGGACACCGAACCGCCTGCGGGCTGATGCGGAAGCGCCTGCCGGCCGCCGCTCAGCGCTGGCGCAGGCTCCCCGGAGTGACGCCTTCGATGGCGCGGAACATCTTGACGAACTGGGTGCTGCTGGAGAAGCCGACACGCGCCCCGATCTCGGAGACCTGCAGGTTCGTCGATTGCAGCAGGCGTCGCGCCTCGTCCATCCGCAGCCGCAGGAAATACTGATAGGGTGTCAGGCCGAAGACGTCGCGGAAGGACCGGATCAGGTGGAACCGGGAGAGGCCGGCGAGGCGGGCCAGTTCCTCGATGGACACCGGCTTGCCGATATTGGACCGCAGGTAGTCCTCAAGCACCGCCATCCGTGAACGCGAGCTGAGGGCCGGGCGCGCACGCGCCATGTCGGCGCGCGACAGCTCCAGCATGCGGGCGCTGATGAAGAGCCCGAGCGATTCCGCATAGAGGTCGTTCAGGTCACCATCGCTGGTCAGCAGACGGTCGAGCTTCGCCAGCGCGTCGGCGAGGTCCCCATCCTCGAAAAAGAGGCGCGGTCGCGGCGCCGTCGCCGTGTAGAGCTTGCCGAGATCCTCGGACAGCTTCTCCGGCTCGAAGAACAGCATGGTCACATGGCCGCTGTTCGAAGGTTCCACCGTCCAGGCCTCGGCCGAATATCCGGCGGGAATCTGGGTGAGCTTGCCACGCAGGTCCGTCAGCGTGGAGGGCGCAATCCCCTCGATATGCGTCTCGCCCTCGCGGCGCTGGAAGTGATGGAGCGCGAGATAGTGCTGCGTCGCACGGCTCTTGTAGCTGATGCTGTAGTCGGACGCGCGGCGGCTCGACTGGACCACCAGTCCGGACCATGCCGCCGAAACGGTCCGCTCCAGCGGCCCGAGCGTATCCTGATTGAGGGATCGGACGAGAATTTGCGACATGATATCAATGATCGGGGGAATCACCTAGTGTGATTGGTTCACAGATCATAGTCAGCGTCAAATTCAGCAGAATCGCAATTCATGCGAACGGGATTACTGGCGACAAACCAGTTGATCAGGCGTCTGGCGGTTTGAATTCCTCGACCTCCGGAGACGTCGACCTCGCCGCAACGATGACGGCGCCGGCGGATTCCGGCAGAATGCACTTTTCGACATAGAGGAGATTGGCCTGCAGCATCCGCGTCGCGGCGGTGGAGAGATAGGCCATGGCCTGGTTCCTGTCATCGCCTGCCAGCCCGGCCTCGAGGATCATCACGGACAGCGCATTGATCTGCCCGATCGTCCTGTCGAATGCGCGGAGAACAGGATCATGGGAGGAGGCCTGGAGGTCGCTCCGTTCCCGCCAGGGGAACGGGGCGACATTGTCGGCAGGCAATTCGTCCATGGTGCGGGTCAGCCCCCCGTTAGGCGATCGACCGCGACGCCTCGCGCACCTTCTGCGCGGCGACGTCGATGTCGCTGGTCGATCGGGCAATCGCGCTCATCGACTGCGAGATGGCGGTGACGCCTTCGGCCGCGACACGCATGTTGGACGACATCTCGGCGGTCACCGCGCTCTGCTCCTCGACAGCCGTGGCGATGGCCGTGGCGATCTCGCTGATTGTGGAGATCGTCGAGGATATGTCGCCGATGGCGTTGACCGCGCCCTCGGTCGACGACTGCACCGATGTGATCTGCGCGCTGATCTCCTCGGTTGCCTTCGAGGTCTGGTTTGCGAGGCTCTTCACTTCGGAAGCGACCACCGCGAAACCCTTGCCGGCCTCGCCCGCCCGCGCCGCCTCGATGGTGGCGTTGAGCGCCAGGAGATTGGTCTGGGCGGCGATGTTGTTGATGAGCTGCACCACGTCGCCGATACGCTGGGCGGCGACCGAGAGGCCGGCGACGATATCGTTCGTCTTCGCTGCCTGCTCCACCGCCTGCATCGAGATCTCCCGGGAATGGGTGACCTGCCGGCTGATCTCGCTCACCGATGCCGCGAGTTCCTCGGCCCCGGCGGCGACCGCCTGGACATTGCCGCTGGTCTGCGTCGAAGCCGCCGCGGCCTCCGTCGCCTCGCTGGTCGCGCTGGTCACGGACTCGCCGATGGCCTCGAGGTCGGTGTCGATCTGACCCTGCACCTGCTTGCGCCTGTGCTGTTCCTTGATCTCGGCTGTGATGTCGGTGGCGAACTTCACCACCTTGAACGGCTTGCCGTTCATGTCGAAGATCGGGTTGTAGGTCGCCTGGATCCAGACCTCCCGTCCGCCTTTGCCGATGCGCTTGTACTGCGCCGACTGGAACTCGCCGCGGGCGAGTGCGGCCCAGAACTCGCGATAGGCCGCATTGTCGCGGTCCTCGGGCGCCACGAACATGCGGTGATGCTGGCCGGCAACCTCCTCGAGGCCGTAGCCGAGGGTCTTCAGGAAGTTGTCATTGGCGGTGAGAATCTTGCCGGTGAGATCGAACTCGATCACCGCCTAGGCGCGATGGATAGCCTGAAGCTGGCCCTGGACATCGGCGTTCTTGAGCTTCTCGGCCGTCACGTCGGTGGCGAACTTGACGACCTTATAGGCCTTGCCGGAGGCATTCAGCAGCGGATTGTAGGTGGCCTGGATCCAGATCTCCTTGCCGCCCTTGCCGATGCGCTTGTACTCCGCCTGCTGGAACTTGCCGGCGCGCAGCTCGTCCCAGAAGCTTCGGTATGCGGCGCTGTCGCGCTCCCCGGCATCGACGAACATCGAGTGATGCTTGCCCTCGATCTCCCCGAGGGTATAGCCGAGTGCGTCCAGAAAATTCCGGTTCGCCGTAACGATCTTTCCATCGGGCTCGAATTCGATGATCGCCTGCGACCGGTCGAGCGCCGCCAGTTTCGCCGCACTGTCCTTACCGCTTCCAAATCCAAACATTCGTACGGCTCCGTACATAGAAGAATGGTTGATAAATGCATCAAACAGATGAAACGTGCGTTAACCCTACGTAAGACAAACGGCCGTGCAGGCGGTTTTTTCTGGCGCGGTGCCGACTGGGAAATTCCAATCCGTCACAATGCCGGTTCCGGAAATGTCTTCACCCTGCCCCCCGACGGGTGCCGTTGGGGTCGATGCGAGGTGGATCTGGGGATTTTTGCTCTACGGCAGCAGCAGCGGAATGTGCGACGGGACGATCCGGGATGGAGTCGATTGTGCGGGAGGGCAGCCTCACATCTCTCGCGACGGCGGCGAAGCCCTTGCCGGCTTCGGCCCATGCATGAACGGGAGTTGCACAATATTGCTGATGCGCGACGCCCTGAGGGGCGACACGCCATGCGATGGTGCGCAGGGATGCCCGCGCTGTCCGCGATCGAAAGTCTGACGTGAACGACAATGATGTTTGGTGGGTGATGAAGGACTCGAACCTTCGACCCGCTGATTAAGAGTCAGCTGCTCTACCAACTGAGCTAATCACCCACGCCCGCAGGGCATTGCCGCGCGGGAGCCGGGTCACTAGCAGAGGCGATGCACCCTGTCCAGAATGCCTGACGCTTTTTTGCCACGGCCTGCGGCGGTTCACCCGGCAGGGTTACCGGGCGGCCAGAGCCAGGCCGCGCCGCGAACCCCGGACGAATCCCCGTGCCGTGCCTTGACGATGGGCGTGGTGCAGGAATCGGAGAAGACATAGGGGCGCATGGCCGGCGGCAGGTCGGCATAGAGCGAGGCGACATTGCTCATGCCGCCGCCGGCGACGATGACATCCGGGTCGATCAGGTTGACAACATGGGCGAGGCCGCGCGCCAGGCGCGAGACGTAGCGCTCGTAGGAGGCGCGCGCCGCCGCAGCCCCCGCCATCGCCATGGCGGCGATCTCCGGCGCCGGCACAGCCTCGCCGGTGGCGCGTCGGTAGTCCTCGGCAAAGCCGGTGCCCGAGACCCAGGTCTCGAGGCAGCCCTTCTGGCCGCAATAGCAGGCCGGGGCCGTCACCACCTCGTCGACGGAGGGCCAGGGCAGCGGATTGTGCCCAAACTCGCCGCCGATCAGGTGGCGGCCGCGCAGCACCTTGCCGTCGATGACGATGCCGGAACCGGCCCCGGTGCCGATGATCAGACCGAAGACGACGCCGGCGCCGGCGGCCGCGCCGTCCGCCGCCTCGGACAGGGCGAAGCAGTTGGCGTCGTTCTCCAGCCGTACCGGACGGCCGAGGGCCGCCTCCAGGTCCCTGTCCAGCGGATGACCGATCAGGGCCGTCGTGTTGGCGTTCTTGACGAGGCCCGTGGCCGGCGAGATCGACCCGGGAATGCCGACGCCGACAGTGCCGGTCATGCCGAGTTCGCTCTCCGCGCTCGTCACCAGACCGGCGATCGCCGCGACGATGGCGCCATAGTCGTGCCGCGGCGTCGGCACCCGGCGGCGATGGAGCTCCCGGCCCTGGTCATCCAGGGCCAGGACCTCGATCTTGGTGCCACCGAGATCGATGCCGATACGCATCCGGGTCTGCCTACTCCGCCGCGACGGTGCCGTGCTGGGGATGCAGGCGCTCGCGCTTGGCGATCAGCTTGTTCAGGGCCGACAGATAGGCCTTGGCCGAGGAGACCAGCGTGTCGGGATCCGCGCCCTTGCCGGTGAAGGTGTTGCCGTCCGCCTGCAGCCGCACCGAAACCTCCGCCTGCGCATCCGTTCCCTGGGTAACGGCATGCACCTGATAGAGTTCCAGCACCGCCTCGTGCGGCACGATGGCCTTGATGGCGTTGAACACGGCATCGACCGGGCCGTTGCCGGAGGCCTGCACGGTCTTGTGCACGCCGTCGAGGTCGAGAGTCAGGGTCGCAGCCTGCGGCCCCATCGTGCCGGCGACGACCAGCAGCGACATGACCTTCATGCGGTCCTGGCTGTGGGCGATCTTCTCGTCCACCAGCGCCTCGATATCCTCGTCGTAGATCACCTTCTTGCGGTCGGCGAGTTCCTTGAAGCGGACGAAGGCGTCTTCCAGCTGGTTGTCCGACAGTTGGTAGCCGAGGTTCTTCAGCTTGTCCTTGAAGGCGTTGCGGCCCGAGTGCTTGCCCATCACCAGCGAGGTCGATTTCACGCCGACGGAATCGGGCGTCATGATCTCGTAGGTCTGGGTGTTTTTCAGCATGCCGTCCTGGTGGATGCCGCTCTCGTGGGCGAAGGCGTTCCGGCCGACGATGGCCTTGTTGTACTGGACGGGGAAGGACGTCACCGTCGAGACCAGCTTGGAGGCGCGCGTCAGCATCTTCGCGTCGATGCCGGTCTCATAGGGGAAGATGTCGTTGCGCGTCCTGATCGCCATGACGATCTCTTCCAGCGCGGCATTCCCGGCCCGCTCGCCGATGCCGTTGATGGTGCATTCGATCTGCCGGGCGCCGCCCTGAACGCCGGCGATGGTGTTGGCAACGGCCATGCCGAGGTCATTGTGGCAGTGGACGGAGAAGATCGCCTTGTCGGCGTTCGGAACGCGGGCGCGCACCATCTCGAACAGCGCCTGGTACTCCTGCGGCGCGGTATAGCCGACCGTGTCGGGGATGTTGATGGTCGTGGCGCCGGCCTTGATCGCCGCCTCGACGCAGCGGCAGAGGAAATCATGCTCGGTGCGGGTGCCGTCCTCGGCCGACCACTCGACGTCCTCGACCAGGTTGCGGGCGCGGGTGACCGAGGCCACCACCATCGCCAGGACCTCGTCCGGCGACTTCTGCAGCTTGTGCTTCATGTGCACGGGCGAGGTCGACAGGAAGGTGTGGATACGCGGGCGGCGGGCATGACGCACCGCCTCGCCGGCGCGGTCGATGTCGTTCATGCCGGCGCGGGCGAGGCCGGTCACGACCGCGTTCTTCACCCGCTTGGCCACCGCGACGACCGCCTCGAAATCGCCGATCGAGGCGATGGGGAAGCCGGCCTCGATGATGTCGACGCCCATCTCGTCGAGGAGATCGGCGACCTGCAGCTTCTCCTCCAAGGTCATGGTCGCGCCGGGGCACTGCTCGCCGTCGCGCAGGGTGGTGTCGAAGATGAAGACGCGGTCTTTGCCGGAAGCGCTCGTGGTGGTGGTCATGGTCTCAGTCCTTGCTGCGGGCCGCGGCGGCGATCAACGCCTCACTTCGCACGCCCCTGGTTGCGGGTTGCGGTGGTGTGATCCCCTGAGCGCCAAGGCCAAAAGGCCCTGCCGGTGCTCAGGGGCGCATAAGCAGAAGGAGGGAAAGCGAGGTCGTGGCGCTGAAAGCGCGAAGGCTGATCGGTGCGGGCGCACGGACGATCGGCACGGACGTTCCTCGACAAGGCGGTTCTGGACCGCGGTTGCTCCTGCCTAACCGATCCGGGGGGCCGGATGCAAGGAAGAAGTCGGGGCGGGGCCGTGCTCCGCCCCACAGTTAACCTGCGGACCGGGACGGGAACGGAGCATGACCGAATCGCTGACGCGGCTCTGTTGCGGGTCCGTTCATGCGAACCGAAGGTCAGATCTTCCGCCAGCAGGACACACCGCCTGCCCGGCGCTGCAAGCCCCGCCACGACCCGCCCCGGTCCGCGCCTTAACATTTCGGTCCCGGTTCGGGACGCGTCGGCGCCTGCGCACGGCCGCGCGTGCGCGATTCAAAGACGATATTGATCAGCACGCCCGCGACGACGATGGCCGCGCCGAGGAGCACCGCCGGCTCCGGCCGCTCGGCATAGACCAGCCAGCCGATCAGGCCGATCAGCGGCACCCGCATGAAGTCGATGGGCGTCACGACGATGGCGTCGCCATGGCGGAAGGCGTTGGTCAGGCAGTAGTGGGCGGTGAAGCCGCAGATGAAGATGCCGAGAAGCGGCAGCCACTGGGCGACATCCATCTTGCCGAGAAACCACACCGGCTCGCCGATGACGGCATTGGCGACGAGGTTGAGCGGCAGCTGGATGAGGTTCATCCACAGCATGATGGTCCAGGTGGAGTTGGAGGCGGTGAGGAACTTGGTCGTCGTCTGCTGCACGCCGAAGCAGATCGCCGCGGCGGCGACCGCCAGCGCTTCCGGCCGGAAACTGTCGAGGCCGGGCCGCAGGATCACCAGCACGCCGACGAAGCCGAGCACGAGGGCGGCGAGCCGCGGCAGCGTCATCCGCTCGCCGAGGAAGAGGACGGCGAAGATCGCCACCCAGGTCGGCGTGGTGAACTCGATCGCGAAGACCGTGGCGAGCGGAAGGACCGTCAGCCCGTAGGCCCACAGCGCCTGCCCGCCGAAATGGATGGTGTTGCGGATCAGGTGGATGCCGGGCCGGGTGGCCGCCAGGCGCTGCCCCGCCTCCGGCGCCAGCAGCGCCATGGCCGGCAGGATGACGAGCCCCCCGATGTTCCTCAGCGCCAGGATCTCGAACACCGTATAGGTTCCGTGCAGGGCGCGGATGGACAGGGCGATGGCGGAGAAGGACAGGAGCGTCCCCGCCATCCAGAACACCACCATGACGAAGTTGCGCTGCGGGGGGGCGGACATGCGGGCTCGGGGCGCGAGAGACGGGGCCATTGTTCTAGTCAGCGCCGTCGGTCCGGTCCCGCGCGATTTTCGCAGATCGGTCCCCTTCTGCGGTTGACGGCCGAAAACCACGCGACTATACACGCCGATCCGTGGTGGCCCCGTGCCGCCGCACTCGTTTTATTGCGCCCCGATCGATGCGGGGCCAGCCGCCGGGACACTATCGATGGCCAATACGGCTTCCGCAAAGAAGGCTACCCGCGTGATCGCGCGGCGCACTGCAGTCAACCAGGCCCGCCGCTCGCGCATGCGCACCTTCCTGCGCAAACTCGAGGAGGCCATCGCCACCGGCGACAAGACGGCAGCCTCTGCCGCGTTCCAGGCCGCCCAGCCCGAGATCATGCGCGCCGCCCAGAAGGGCGTGCTGCACAAGAACACGGCCTCGCGGAAAGTCTCCCGCCTCGCCACCCGGGTCGCCAAGATCGGCGCCTGAGTGCCGGCGCCTGCGGGCACGGCAATACTCCTTTCAAGCCCACCCGAAAGCCCGGCGCTGCGCCGGGCTTTTTTGTCGTTGCGGCATGCGCCGGAGGGTGACGCTGGGGAGCCGTGGCGATTCCGCAACAGAGTCAGGTCAACCCTTTTTTTTTTGAGCAGACCCCTTCCGTGGCACGGAGGGTGTCGCTGATCCGGCTAAGCACGAACCGGCAAAGAGGATGAAAATCAGATGCTTAGCCGGGGGACGGTCGTTCCGGTTCCGTAACATCGGGAATCCCGGGCCTGGCACACCGCCTCGTCGAGCCCTCCCGGGGCACCGGCGAGGACTGACGCCGGCAAAGGGAACCTGAAACTTGCCGATTCATCAGAGGCTTGTTGGGGCGGGTCCCGCAACCTCAAAATCGGCAGGGAGTCAAGCACGGCGCTTTAACCATTTGTTAATGGAAATCCGTTGCCGCGCCGAAGGCCCCTGTGTATCAATCAAGTCACTCGGGGGGGCCACCCCGGGTTTCATCGAAGAGTTGGCGTGTGGAACCCGGTAAAACGGGTCCGGGGATGTTTTGTCTCTGAAGAGGACGATCCATCCCACCAACAGCGCCAGTATTCGCGATGGAGCCTGGAGGCAGATGATCCGCGCTGCGGTCGATCGACTGCAGCCGGCTCTGGCAATCGAGCTGAATAACTGCATCTGACAGGGGGCGCGCGGGCGGTTGACGGCCGCGCGGGGGATGAATGTCGCTTTCGACCGAAGCCGGTTATGCCGGTGACGCAACGCCAGGCGAAAGCCTGGACGCGCTGATGCGGGACACATCCGCCCAGCTCGTCGACGTGCGCACCACGGCCGAGTGGGCCTATGTCGGCTCGCCGGATCTCTCCGGGGCCTCCCGCGATGCGATCCGCATTGAATGGCAGGTCTTTCCGTCGATGACGGTGAACCCGGACTTCGTCGAAAACCTGCGCCGCGAGCTTGCGGCACGCGCCGTCGCCGCGGACGCGCCGCTCTATTTCCTCTGCCGGTCGGGCGTCAGGTCCAAGGCCGCAGCCATCGCGGTGACCGCGGCGGGCTTTACCCGCTGCTATAACGTCGCCGGAGGGTTCGAAGGTCCTCATGACGCCGAGCGGCGGCGGGGCACCAAGGCCGGATGGAAGGCCGAGGGCCTGCCCTGGGTCCAGCCCTAGTCGGCCACCCGGCATCCTCCCCGACCTTCGACGATCACCGCGTACCCCGTTTCATGTCCACCGGACTCTCTTGGAGAACCCCGTGTTTGCCAGTCCCGAACCCGTCCGCGAACCGACCGAAAACAAGACCGATACGATGAGCGATGCCATGCGCGCAGGAGCAATCTGGGAGCGGGTCGGCCGGCGCCTTCGCGCCGAGCTTGGAGAGGATGTCTTCTCCAGCTGGTTCAAGAGCATCGAGATCGATTCCGCCACGGATG
>CAZEZD010000050.1:0-11981 GCA_964516115.1 uncultured Hyphomicrobiales bacterium | reverse complement strand
GCGCCGTAGCGCGAAGAGTATCGAGCAGTTTCACTTTTTTTCCATCACGCACTGCAACGGATGCTGGTTCTTCCGTGCGAAATCCATGACCTGGGTGACCTTGGTCTCCGCGACTTCGTAGGTATAGACCCCGCACTCGCCGACGCCGTGCTGATGGACATGAAGCATGATACGCGTGGCGTCGTCGGTGCTCTTGTTGAAGAATTTCTGCAGAATGTGCACGACGAACTCCATGGGCGTGTAGTCGTCGTTCAGCAGCAGCACGCGATACAGGCTCGGCCGCTTCGTCTGCGGGCGCGTCTTGGCGATGACCGAGGTGCCCGGTCCGCCCGGATCCTGGTCGCGCTCGTCACGTTTCCCTGCCATGGCCCGGGTCGAACTCCGCGCGGCCCGGCCGCAGTCGATAGACATAGCGTCCTCAGTCATGGTCCAGTCTGGTGCCGGAGCGCCGGCACATCCAAGATGTGCGATCCATCAATGTCCAAGCCAGAGCCAGCCTGGCGGGGAAGAATGCGAGAATCGTGCCGGGACAGGCAAGACCACTCTAATCGTAATAGTGGGGTTCGGTGAACGCTCCCGCCAGTCCCCTGCAGCTACGCCGCAAGCCACGCGCCGGATTGGCCGGCCGGCGCGGCGGCGCCCCGGAACTCACACCGCCTTCTTGGCCTCGGCGATCTTCACGAGATTTCGCAGGATAATAGCCGTGCCCTTCAGACGGTCATCGGCCTTCGGCCAGTCGCGGATGAACACGATCTTCTGATCGGGTCTCACCTTCGCCAGCGAGCCCTGCTCGCCGATGTAGCGGACGAGGCCGGCAGGATTGGCGAATTTCTGCTCGCGGAAGGTGAGAACGATGCCGCGCGGGCCGGTATCGACCTTCTCGACATTGGCCCTGCGACAATAGGCCTTGATCACGGCAACCTTGACGAGGTGCTCCACCTCTTCGGGCAAGGGCCCGAATCGGTCGATCATCTCGGCGGCGAAGGCGTCGATTGCCTCGTCGGTGTCGAGATCGCCCAGACGCCGATAGAGCGAGAGGCGCAGGTTGAGGTCCTCGACATAGGCCTCGGGAATGAGGATCGGCGTGCCGACCGTGATCTGCGGCGACCACTTGTCTTCCACCGTCTCATCGACAAGGCCTGCCTTCATCATGGAGACGGCCTCCTCCAGCATCTGCTGGTAGAGTTCGTAGCCGACCTCCTTGATATGACCCGACTGCTCGTCGCCGAGCAGGTTGCCGGCGCCACGAATGTCGAGGTCATGCGAGGCAAGCTGGAAACCGGCGCCCAGCGTGTCCAGCGACTGCAGCACCTTCAGGCGACGCTCGGCCTGCGGCGTCACGGGCTTGTTGTCGGGAATCGTGAACAGCGCATAGGCACGGATCTTCGCCCGGCCGACGCGACCACGCAGCTGGTAGAGCTGGGCGAGGCCGAACATGTCGGCGCGCCAGACGATGAGCGTGTTGGCCCGCGGAATGTCGAGCCCGGATTCGACGATGGTGGTGGACAGGAGAATGTCGACCTTGCCGTCGTAGAAGGCGCCGATCCTGTCCTCGAGCTCGCCGGCCGCCATCTGTCCGTGGGCCACGATGAATTTCGCCTCCGGCACGTGCTCGCGCAGGAAGGCCTCGGCCTCACTGAGATCCTCGATGCGCGGGCAGACAAAGAAGGCCTGGCCGCCGCGGTAACGCTCGCGCAGCAGCGCCTCACGGATGACCAGCGGGTCGAAGGGCGTCACGAAGGAGCGCACAGCGAGGCGGTCCACCGGGGGCGTGGCGATGATCGACAGGTCGCGAACGCCGGTCATGGCGAGCTGCAGCGTCCGCGGGATCGGGGTCGCCGACAGGGTGAGGACGTGCACTTCGGCCCGCAGTTCCTTCAGCCGCTCCTTGTGGGCGACACCGAAGTGTTGCTCCTCGTCGACGATGACGAGGCCGAGATCCTTGAAGGCAATGGCCTTGCCGAGCAGGGCATGGGTGCCGACGACGATGTCGGCCGTACCGTCCGCAAGCCCCTTCCTGGTGGCAGCGAGATCGGCGGAGCCGACCATGCGCGAGGCCTGCGCCACATGGATCGGCAGGCCCTTGAAACGCTCGGAGAAAGTCTTGAAATGCTGGCGCGACAGCAGCGTCGTCGGTACGACGACCGCCACCTGCTTGCCGCTCATCACAGCGGCGAAGGCCGCGCGCAGCGCCACCTCCGTCTTGCCGAAGCCGACATCGCCGCAGACAAGGCGGTCCATCGGACGGCCGGCGCCGAGGTCCTCCAGCACCGCGTCGATGGCGCCGGCCTGGTCCTCGGTCTCCTCGTAGGGAAATTTGGCCGCGAATTCGTCATAGGCGCCGTCGGGCGGCACCAGCTTCGGCGCCTCCCGCAGCGCGCGCGCGGCGGCGATCTTGATGAGGCCCGCCGCCATTTCGAGGATGCGCTTCTTCATGCGCGCCTTGCGCGCCTGCCAAGCCCCGCCGCCGAGCCGGTCCAGTTGCGCCTCGGCATCCTCGGAACCGTAGCGGGAGAGGAGCTCGATGTTCTCGACCGGCAGATAGAGCTTGTCGCCGCCCGCATAGTGGATCTCGGCGCAGTCGTGCGGCGAGCCTGCGGCGGTCACCGTCTCCAGGCCGATGAAACGCCCGATGCCATGGTCGACATGGACGACGAGGTCGCCCGCCGACAGGCTGGTCGCCTCGGAAATGTAGTCCTGTGCGCGCTTCTTACGCTTCTGGGCGCGCACGAGGCGGTCGCCGAGAATATCCTGTTCGCCGATCACGGCGAAGTGAGGGGTCTCGAACCCCTCCTCGACCCCGAGCACGGCCAGAGCGATCTCGTCGCCGCGCAGCGCCTCGGCGGATGACCAGCTGGCCACGGGCCGCATCGCCTTCAGCCCGTGATCCTCAAGGATCGGCTGCAGGCGCTCGCGCGAGCCTTCGGACCAGGCAGCGATCAGGACCCGCTTCTTGTCCTTGCGCAGCGCGGCGACGTGGGCGGTGACGGCGTCGAAGACATTGGCGTTCTCGTCGGCGCGCTCGGCGGCGAAGGACCGGCCGCGGCGACCCTCGAGGTCGATCAAGGCCCCGTCGGAAGACCCGGCCAGCGCAAAGGGCGAGAGCCTGACGACGGCCTCGCCGCCCCGTCGACGATCCCAGTCCTCGGCGGTGAGATAGAGTGCATCCGGCGGCAGCGGCTTGTAGGCAGCGCCGCCCGCGTCGTGCTCCATCGCCGTCTTGCGGGCATCGTAGTAGTCGGCGACCGTCGTGAGCCGTTCCTTCGCGGCTTCCTCGACCTGCGCGTCCAGCACGATGCCGGCGTCCGGCATGTAGTCGAACAGCGTGTCCAGCCGGTCGTGGAACAGCGGCATCCAATGCTCGACACCGGGATAGCGACGGCCTTCCGAGACGGATTCGTAGAGCGTGTCGCCCTTGGTCGAGCCCCCGAAGGCCCTGACATAGGCGAGGCGGAACTTCACCATGGTCTCGGTGGTGATCTGCACCTCCGAGGTCGGCACGAGGTCGAGGCGTTTCAGGTTGCCCGTGGTGCGCTGGCTCTCCGGATCGAACGAGCGGATGGATTCCAGCGTGTCGCCGAAGAAGTCCAGCCGGATCGGCGCATCCATGCCCGGCGCATAGAGGTCGAGAATGCCGCCGCGCACGGCATATTCGCCGACCTCGCGGACGGTGGAGGTGCGCAGATAGCCGTTGGTCTCGAGCCAGACCTGAAGGTCCGCCATGGCAATGACATTGCCGGCGGCGGCCGACAGCGACTGCCTCGCCAGAAGCGCGCGCGCCGGGACCCGCTGCAGCGCCGCATTGACTGTCGTCAGGACGATGGCCGGCGTCGCGCGCCCGGTCGTGCGCGCGAGCCGCGACAGGGTGAGCATGCGCCGCGCCATGAGCGCGCCGTTCGGCGAGGCACGGTCATAGGGCTGGCAGTCCCAGGCCGGAACAGGAAGGATCTCGATCCCCGGAGCGAAGAACGTCAGGGCCGTCTCGAGCGCCTGCATGCGCGGCCCGTCGCGGCAGATCACCAGAAGTTCGGGCGACGCCTGGTTGCCCTTGGCGTGGAGCTGGCGGGCGAGGTCGGCGATGACGAGCGCGTCATAGCCCTGCGGCACGCCAGCCAGGGTCAGGCGGCCGCGCGAGGCGACGACATCGGCGGGGGAACGTTTGGCCATCAGCCGTTCCAGGCTCCCTTGCCCGCGGCATGGAAGGCCTTCAGCGACCGGAAGACCGTCGTGTCATAGTTCCCCGGCGTCTCCGCCTTGCCGGTGACCCATGAGAACAGGTCGCGGTCCGGCACCTCGATGAGCCTTTCGAAATCGTCCAGTTCCGCCTCGGTGAAGTCGCCGATATGGACATCGGCGAAGCGGCCCATGATCAGGTCCATCTCGCGCGTGCCCCGGTGCCAGGAGCGGAACAGGATCTTGCGCCGACGCGGATCGAGATCGGCGGAGGAACGGGTGGTCCCGGTCATGGGGCGGCTCCGGTGCAGAACGGCGAAAGCCGGGGACGTCCATTCTGACGTCGCCCGGTGGTGAGCGTGTCACTATCAAACGTCACGACCGATGTCAGCGGTTCAATCAGGCAGTACATTCCCGCCATGCGTCCCGCGCGACTCGACCCCCTTTTTGCTCCCCTCACGACCCTGAAGGGCGTCGGAGCCAAGCTCGAAAGCCTCTATGCGCGCCTCCTCGGCACGGAGGGGCCGCCGCGCGTGATCGACCTCCTGTTCCACCTGCCCTCAGGGCTCATCGACCGCCGGGCGCGGCCGACACTGGCCGAAGCCGAACCCGGCGCGATCGTCACTGTGGAGGTTCTGATCGAGACGCACCGCCCTGCCCCGCCGGGCAAGTCGCGCGCGCCTTACAAGGTCCTCGTCTCCGACGAGAGCGGCGACCTGACCCTCGTCTGGTTCAATGCGCATCGCAGCCGCATCGAGCAGATGTGCCCGGTGGGCGAGACGCGGGTGGTCTCGGGCCGCATCGAGCTGTTCGACGGCATGAGGCAGATGGTCCATCCAGACCGCGTGGTGACGCGCGAACAGGCAGAGACCATGCCCCTCATGGAACCGGTCTATCCGCTCACCGAAGGGCTCGGCTCCGGTCATGTCCGCCGCGCCGCCGAGGCCGCTCTCGCCCGGCTGCCGCAGCTTGGCGAATGGATCGACGCGTGGCTCGTTGCGCGCCAGGATTGGCCGGCATTCGCCGCGGCTCTGCGCGCGATGCACACACCGGACAGCCCCGAAACCTTCGCTCCGGCGGGAGCGGCCTGGTCCCGCCTCGCCTATGATGAACTGCTCGCCAACCAACTCGCCCTCGGCCTCGTGAGGGCCAATCTGAAGCGGCCCGCCGGGCGGCGGAATGTCGGCGACGGCCGCCTGCGCAAAGCCATCGAGACCGCCCTGCCCTTCGCCCTCACCGGCTCGCAGACCAGAGCGATCGCCGAGATCGCCGCCGACATAAGCGCGCCAACCCGGATGCTGCGGCTGCTGCAGGGCGATGTCGGCTCGGGCAAGACGGTGGTGGCTCTCATGGCCATGGCCGCTGCCGCCGAGGCAGGGCGGCAATCGGCGCTCATGGCACCGACGGAACTGCTGGCGCGCCAACACGCGCGGACCCTCGCGCCGCTCGCCGCCGCAGCCGGACTCACGGTGGCCATCCTCACCGGCCGCGAGAAGGGCCGCGAGCGCGACGACATTCTCACCGGGCTGGCCTCCGGCGCGATCCATATCGTGGTCGGCACCCACGCGCTGTTCCAGGATCACGTCCGGTTTCGCGACCTCGGCCTCGCTGTCATCGACGAACAGCACCGCTTCGGCGTTCACCAGCGCCTCGCCCTCGCCGCCAAGGGCGAGGCGGTCGATCTCCTCGTCATGACCGCGACGCCCATTCCGCGCACGCTGGTGCTAACCTATTTCGGGGACATGGAGTCCTCCCAACTCACCGAGAAGCCAGCCGGCCGCAAGCCGGTCGATACCCGTGTCATCGGCATGGAGCGGCTCGGCGAGGTGGTGGACGGGATCGGCCGCGCTCTGGAGACCGGCCGGCAGGTTTACTGGGTCTGCCCTCTGGTCGCCGAGGATGAGGAACCGGACGAGAACACGCCCGACCTCGCCGCCGCCGAGGAGCGCTTCGCCATGCTGCGCCAGCGATTCGGTGGGCAGGTCGATCTCGTCCACGGCCAGTTGAAGGGCTCCGACAAGGATGCGGTGATGGGCCGCTTCTCGCGTGGCGAGACCCGCCTGCTGGTCGCGACGACCGTCATCGAGGTGGGCGTGGACGTTCCGGATGCCTCCGTCATGGTCGTCGACCACGCCGAGCATTTCGGCCTCGCCCAGTTGCACCAGCTGCGCGGGCGCATCGGTCGCGGCGCCGCCGCGTCCACCTGCATCCTGCTCTACAAGGGACCGCTAGGGGAGACGGCGCGCCGTCGCCTCGACATCCTGCGCGCGACGGAAGACGGCTTCCGCATCGCCGAGGAGGATCTCAAACTGCGCGGCGAAGGCGATCTCCTCGGCACCAAGCAGTCGGGCATGCCCGGCTTCCGGCTGGCCCGGCTCGAGCATCACGCACCGCTGCTGGAAACCGCCCGCAATGAGGCGCGTCTTGTCATCGAGACCGACCCACAGCTGGTGTCTCCCCGTGGCGAGGCGCTGCGCGATCTGCTCTACCTGTTCGGACGCAACGAGGCGATCCGCCTCATCAAGGCCGGCTAGAGCATGGTCGCCCGTCCGCTCCGTTTTCTGCTCTTTCTCGCCGGATGCCTGTTCACCGTGATTGGCATCGCCGGCGTCATCCTGCCCGGCCTACCCGGCACGATCTTCCTCATCCTCGCCGCCTGGTGCTTCGCGCGTTCCTCGCCGCGTTTCGAATGGTGGCTCCTCAATCATCCCCGCCTCGGGCCGCCGGTGAGGCGGTGGCGCGCCCGCGGCGCCATCGCACCGCGGATCAAGGCGATCGCCATCGGCTCGATGGCCCTGTCCTGGGGCCTCGTCTGGCTGACGGCCCCGCCCATCGCCATCGCCGTCTCGGGCATCGCCCTTGCCGCCAGCGCCCTCTATGTCGGGACAAGGCCGAACGCATGACTACATCCGCGCGACCGCGCATCGTCTGTGCCGGCATCACCACACTCGACGTCATCTACGGGCTCGACGCCATTCCGACGGTCCCGCTGAAATTCCGGTCGTCACGGATGACGACCTCCGGGGGCGGTCTGGCCGGAAATGCGGCGACTGCCTGCGCCCGACTGGGAGCCGACGTGTCTCTCATCGCGAGGCTCGGCGATGATCCCTTCGCCGGCATCATGATCGAGGAACTGGAGCGGGATGGCGTCGACTGCAGGTGGGTCCGACGCTGCCCCGGTCATCGCTCGCCGGTGTCGGCCGTCATCGTCGACCGCCTCGGCGAACGCCTGGTCGTCAGCTATTCCGATCCGGACATTCCGTCCGATACCGGCTGGCTCCCTGCCGACGTCCTGCATGGCGCTGACGCCTTCTACGCCGAGACCCGCTGGATCGAGGCGGCGCTGGCCTTGCTGCCAGAGGCGCGGCGGCTCGGATTGCCTTCGGTCCTCGACGCCGACCGGCGGCCGACGCATCCCGAGGTGCTGGCGCTCGCGAGCCATGTCGGATTTTCCGCCCCGGCCCTGCGCGAATGGACGGGGATCGACGATCTGCCCGTGGCGCTGGCCGAGGCTTCGAGGGGTGCCACCAACGTCCATCTCGTCACCGACGGGGCAAACGGGGCCTGGTTCATGGAGGATGGAGCGATCCGACATGTTCCCGCCTTCCCGGTCCGGGCGGTGGATACGCTGGGGGCGGGCGACACCTGGCACGGCGCACTCGCCGTGGCTCTGGCAGACGGCCAGCCGCTCGCCCGGGCAGTCCGTTTCGCCAATGCCGCCGCTGCCTTGAAATGCACCGAATTCGGAGGCCGAAAGGGAATGCCGCCCCGGGAGCGGGTGGAAGCCATGCTGGCGGGAGGATGACGGTCGTCATGGTGAACGATGCCGTGAATTGGGATAAGCTGCCGCGTGTGACGACAATCCTGCGCTCCCTCTTTCTTCCCGCCCTCGTCGGCCTCCTCCTGCTCGCGGGTGGCGAGCCGGTCCGCGCCCGGGCAACCGATACGTTGCTGCGTGGCCTGACGGACGCGCAGTTCCTGTATCGCGCGACGACGATGAGCCTGAGGAACGGACGCGCCGACGAGGCCGAGGCTTCGCTCAAGGCGCTCATTGCTCTGTGGGACGAGACCACCGTCGCCGTCACGGCCGCCCCTCCGCCGATCGCAGCGCGCATCAATCTCTTCGCCGAGATGATGGAGGGGGGGCGGGCGCGCCTACGCCGCGCCGCCGAGGTTCTGGCGCAGGGACGCCAGGACACCGCGCTCGAGGAACTCGCACCGCTGAAGCGTGAATGGATCGGCATGCGCCGCAGCGTCGGGCTCTACGGCCTGATCGAGTGCCTCGAGGAATCCACCGAAGCCCTCCAAACACTGGTCGCGCTCCGGCACCCGTCGACCGACATGACACGCGGCGAGAGCCGCGCCGACATCGTTGCGCGCTCCGCCGTCTATCGCTTCGCACTGAAGCGTTGCGAGGCCTTTGCCGCCCTCGATCCGGCCGGAAACGGCGAATTCCGCCGCGGTTCGGAAGCCATCGCAGCGGCCATCGACGTCATCGATTCCGCCCTGCGCCTGCGCGACCCCGTCCTGCTCGACCGCGTCCTTGGCGATCTCAAGACCTTTGACACGCAGCTCTCCCAGCGTTTCGGAGGATAGCTCGCCGCTGGACAGCGCAGCGCGGTGCATGGCACGACTTCAATCGATTTGAGCCGCAGAGAACGGCAAGGCTGGGAGAGACAAATGGCCAAGAGGCTGGCGGGCAAGGTGGCGGTGGTGACGGCCGCCGGACATGGAATCGGGCGAGCCATCGCCGAGGCCTTCGTGGCCGAAGGCGCGAAGGTGATCGCCACCGACATCGACAAGTCGAAGCTGGAGGGGATCGCCAAGGCGAGGAAGCTCCGCCTCGACGTCACCTCGACTCGCGCTGTCGAGGCGCTCGCCGCCAAGACCGGGCCGATCGACATCCTGGTCAATGCGGCCGGCTGGGTGCATCACGGAACGGTGCTGGATACCAGCGAAGCGGACTGGGACCGCTCCTTCGACCTGAACGTGAAATCCATGCACCGGGCCATCCGCGCCTTCCTGCCGGGCATGCTGGAGAAGGGCGCGGGGTCCATCGTCAACATCGCCTCCGGCGCATCCTCCGTGCGCGGCGTTCCCAACCGCTACGCCTATGGCGCATCGAAGGCTGCTGTCATCGGCCTCACCAAGTCCGTGGCCATCGACTACATCCGCAAGGGCATCCGGTCGAACGCGATCTGCCCGGGGACCATCCAGTCGCCCTCCCTCGACGAGCGCATCAAGGCGCTGGCTGTTGCGACCGGTCAGACGGAAGCCGCCGCCCGGAAAGCCTTCATCGACCGCCAGCCGATCGGCCGGCTCGGGACGGCGGAGGAAGTGGCGATGCTGGCCGTCTATCTGGCGTCCGACGAGGCCGCTTACACGACCGGCGCCATCCACATCGTCGATGGCGGCTTCTCGCTCTGAGCGGAAACGCCTGTGGCCGGCCAGGTCAAGGCTGTTCGGATGGTGAGCGGGGAGGGGATCGAACCCTCGACCACATGATTAAAAGTCACGTGCTCTACCGCTGAGCTACCCGCCCATCCGGCGGCGGGTTTGGCGGATTGGCACGGGGAAGTCAACGCCGGGCGACATCCGGCCGCGCCCCCTGCCCCGCAATAACGACAGTCAACAACGGCAAGGCCCGGCCCTTTCGGAACGGGCCCTGCGGATTCGCGGTTACCAGCCGCGACGATAGGCACGGCGACGCCAGTAGCGGCGGCGCTGGCGGCTGTTGCGCCAGTCGCGACGGTAGGCGCCGCGGCTCCGACGGCGCATCACGCGACCGCGCGGCGACTGCTCGGACTGCATTTCGACGGGCGCTGCCGGTGCGGGGGCAGCCTGGACCGGGGCGGCCTGAGCCACGCTAGCCACTCCACCTGTCGCCAGGGCGACGAGGCCCGCGATGGTCGCGAAGAACATTCGTCTGTTGGTCATCTGAGACTCCCTCATCGTTCCGTCGGCATGCTGCGAGAGCAGCAGCCCTTCCGCTTGTGGCGGTTAGACTGGAACGCATGGCGAGCGCGATTGTTCAGGTCTGTTCTGGTGCCGCGATTGCCCCTCGGGGCGCAGGCGCCCAGGATGCCCGCCCGACAAGGACGAATCCCCCATGATCCTGCGACGAATCGTCTTCTTTCTCGCGCTTTTGCTCGGTATCGTCGCCTCGCAGGTGCCGGAATTCGCCCAGCAGTACCGCCAGCGCCTCGGCGGAGCCATCGACGAGCTCAACCGGATGACGGGCGAGTTCGATGCGGACGCGGCACGGATGCAGATGGACCGTGCCTCCGGGCTCGACAGGCTGCTACGCAACACCGATGACTTCGTCCGGCAGCGCGGCGAGCAGATTCGTAGCGTTGCGGAACGCGCGGCCCGGCTCGAACGGCAGCTTCAATCCTACAGCGACGCCGGCCCATTCTGGCGGCTCGCCACGTTCGCCCGCAACCACGAGCCCGAGATCGTGCGCCGCGCCGCCGAGAATTTCGAGCCGGCCATCCCCGTGACCGCCGAGGGACTGGTCGCAACAGTCGCGGGATTCCTGATCGGGTGGCTCGGCGGCCGTGCTCTGATAGCCCCCGTCCAGCGTCGCCGCCGCCGGACCGCGATAACGCGGGCCTGAATTCAGTCAGGCGCCATCCGCCTGACGCCATCCCTGATGAACAGACGGAACGGGGTGGTACCTGACGCCGAACCGTCGGCGGAGCGCCAACGGCCGTTGGTGCAGAGGATGCCTCCCTGTTCGGAAACCGCGTCGAATTCGACGGTGTTGCGGTAGATCGTGCCGTCAGGCGTGGTCGCGGTGAAGGCGGTGCGGCACCGGCCGTCGGCGACGACCGGATCATAGCCGCCGATCATGATGCCGCCGCCGCCCGTGCTCGGGAACGGGTCGGTCAGGAGCGGCCAGCGGGCGTAGTCCTCCACCGCCCCGGCCGTCGATCCGCCGAGCGCGAGGCCCGCCATCAGCACGATCGTCGCAACCCGCATTGCCTTGCTCCCTGTCGTCAGCGCGAACTTCCACAAGGTCTACACGGCGACCGGCGCCGTTGGATGCACCGCTGAGACGCAGGGAATGAAGGCTTGCGCCGGAAGACGTCGCGCAGGAACAATGCTCGCCCCGAAGCGAGAGTGGTCGAGCCCGATGCAGCAATCCTGCCCCAAGCACATGAAGCATCTGATGGTGGCCCCGGGCACCAGGGTGAAGCTCGCGGATATCGACGCGCGGGAGGTCGACTTCCTCGGGGAGGAGGCGGCCGTGCGGGCGAGGCTCGCGGAGGATGTGATCGTCATCGACCGGCTGCAGGATAGGCTCTATGGCGAAGGCAAACGCGCGCTGCTCGTCGTGCTGCAGGGAACGGATACGGCGGGCAAGGACGGCACGATCCGCGGCGTCTTCAACACCACCGGCCCACTCGGCGTGTCCGTTACCGCCTTCAAGCGGCCCAGCGAGGAGGAACTCGCCCACGACTTCCTCTGGCGTGTGCACATGGCCGCGCCGCGGCGCGGCACAATCGGCATCTTCAACCGCTCGCACTACGAGGACGTGCTGGTCGGGCGAGTGCGCAATCTGGCGCCCAAGGCCGCCATCGAGCAGCGCTACGACCAGATCAACGATTTCGAGCGGATTCTCTCCGAGAACGGCACGGTCATCCTGAAGTTCATGCTGCACATCTCGAAAGAGGAGCAGGCGGCGCGTCTCCAGGAGCGGCTCGACGAGAAGGACAAGAACTGGAAATTCAACGCCGGTGATCTTGAGGATCGCAAGCTCTGGGACGAGTTCCAGAAGGCCTATGAGACCGCCCTCACCCGCTGCT
>CAZEZD010000049.1:0-12002 GCA_964516115.1 uncultured Hyphomicrobiales bacterium | reverse complement strand
CATAGTCGCGCAGCAGGTTCTCGATCTCGGTGTCGCGGATGATCGGCAGGCCGCCCGGCATCTGGGCGCGCGCGGCGGGCGTCAGGGCGATCAGGCCGGCAATCGCGGCCGCCGCGGCGCGGATCGGAAATCGGGACGACGTCATCGCTGGCGAACCTAAGGAGCCCTCTGACCAGGGTCAACGCGCCGCCGGTCACATCGCGGAGAACGGTGACCCGTCCCGCCCGCTGTGATAAGCGCTGCGATGCTCTCTTGGCTGGTCAAGGGGGCGAAACGATGACGCCGCAGCAGCCCGGGATGAAATGACCATGTCGCGCGAGGGTATCGCCCGCAGCCTCCTGACCCCGACCCGGCGCGGATCGGTGGCGCCCTTCCTCGTCATGGACGTGATGACGGCCGCCGCGAAGGCCGAGGCGGAAGGACAGAACGTCATCCACATGGAGGTGGGCCAGCCGGCCGCTCCCACGCCGATGAGCATCCGCAAGGCCGCGTCGGACGCACTGATGGGCGGCCAGATCGGCTACACGCTGGCGCTCGGCACGCCGGAGCTACGCCAACGCATCGCCCGCTATTATGCCGAGACCCATGGCGTCGAGGTGCCGATCGGGCGCATCGCGGTGACGATGGGCTCGTCCTCGGCCTTCATCCTGTCCTTCCTCGCCCTGTTTGAGGCGGGCGCCCGCGTCGCCATCGCAAGCCCCGGCTATCCCGCCTACAAGAACATCCTCGAGGCGCTCGGCTGCGAGGTGGTGTTCATCGAGACCACCGCCGCGACGCGCTATGCCGTCACGCCGGAGATGCTGGCGGCCGAGCATGCGCGGAAGCGGCTCGACGGGATCCTCATCGCCAGCCCCGCCAACCCGACCGGCACGATGATGACGCCCGAGGCGCTGAAGGCGCTGGTGGAGGCCTCCCGCGACCTCGGCATCCGCTTCATCTCGGACGAAATCTATCACGGGCTCTCCTACGAGATGCCCTGCCACACGGCGCTGGAGACGAGCGACGACGTCACCGTCATCAACTCCTTCTCGAAATACTACTGCATGACCGGCTGGCGCATCGGCTGGATGATCGTGCCGGAGAGCCTTGCGCGCTCGGTGGAGTGCCTCGCGCAGAACCTCTTCATCTCGGCGCCGCAGCTCTCCCAGGTAGCCGCGCTCGCCGCATTCGACGCCACCGAGGAACTGGAGGCGATCAAGGCGGGCTATGCCGCGAACCGGCGGGTGCTGCTGGATGGGCTACCGAAGGCGGGGCTCGACCGGCTGTTGCCGGTGGACGGGGCCTTCTACGTCTATGCGGATGTGGCGAAATATACCAATGTCAGCCTCGACTTCGCGCGGCGGATGCTGGCCGAGACCGGCATCGCCGCGACGCCGGGGCCGGATTTCGACCCCTATGGGGGCATGCATGCCATCCGCTTCTCCTTCGCCGGCGCGACGGAGGACATGGAGGAGGCGGTGCGGCGACTCGGGGCGTGGCTGAAGTGAGGCAGGGTGACCTCCAGCCGCCCTTGTGACCTGCAGCCTCGAAGGACGCACTTGCGAGGTGCAGGGCGGATGAGGTCGAGTGAGGCGCGTTAGCGAGGTCCGCCCCATGACCACCCTCTTCGTCACCGGCTTCGGCCCCTTTCCCGGCTGGGAGAAGAACCCGACGCCCGCCATGGTGAAGGCCGTCACCGCGCTGCGCCTGCCCGGCGTCCGCATCGTCGGGCACGTGTTCAACACCGTCTATGCCGAGGTCGCCCGCGACCTGCCCGCCCTCATCGCCCTGAAGCGGCCGGACGCGGTGCTGCTCTTCGGTCTCGCCGGCCGCACCGGCCATGTCCGCGTCGAGAAGCACGCCCACAACGTCACGACCCGGCGCGTGCCGGACGCCTCGGGTGTCTTTCACACCTCCGCCGACATCGTCGCGGACGGGCCCTGGCGCGTGCCGACCGGCTTTGCGACAGGGGCATTGACCCAGAGCCTCCGGCGCGCCGGTCTTCACGCGCGGCTGTCGCCATCGGCCGGCGAGTATCTCTGCAACTTCGCCTACTGGCTGGCGCTGGAAGCGGTGGCGAGGCGGCAGGTGAAACGTGCCGTGTTCGTCCACGTGCCGCTGCCGCTGAGAACCGGGCGCTCGGCCCGCGGCGGCTTCCACCGAAGGCTGACGGCGGCGGACCTTGCCGAGGTGGCTGTCAGAGCCGCGGCCGCCATCGTGGACCGTCGCTACTTGGCGAAACCCGTCCGCAGGCCGCGCGCCCAGTCGGCCCGGCCATAGCTCTCGGCCTTTCGCGCCGCCTGCTCCCAGTCATAGGCGACGGCGACGAAATCGACGCTCGCCACCGCCCGTGCCCGCACGGTGACAATGGCATAGCGAGCATGGGGCGATCCCACCTCGGAGACATGAGCATCCGGCGGGGTTGGATCGGAATAGGCGGGCTGGCCGATGCTGCCCGGATTGACGATGGTGATCCCGCCGAGGGCCAGCAGGCGCGGCAGATGGCTGTGGCCGCAGAGCACGAGCCGGGCGTCCCCGACATCGCCGAGCCGTCCGAGGATCGCTTCGGCGTCCGACTGCACGAGCCGGCCCCCGCGCTTGTCCTCCATGAGGTAGCTGTTGTCGTCGGCCGGCGTCGCGTGGAAAAGCCGGACGGAGAGGCCGTCGCAGTCCAGGTCGTGGTGCATCGGCAGGGCGGCGAGCCAGTGGCGCTGGGTGGCGTCCAGTTGCTCACGGGCGAGCTCGTCGGAGAAGTAGAGTGCCTCTCTTTCCGCCTCGACCACCCAGCGGTCGTGGTTGCCGCGCACCGTCGGCAGGCCGAGCGCCATCAGCCGTGCCGCCGTTTCGGCCGGCCAGAGCGGGCCGGAGACGCAGTCGCCGAGATTGACGATGCGGTCGATGCCACGGGCCGCGATGTCGGCAAGGACCGCATCCAGCGCGAGGACGTTCCCGTGGATGTCGGCGATAACGGCGAGTTTCATGGAGGCCTTCGCTGCAGTGTGGGCGGAGCCTGACGCAGGCGATGGACGGCTACAACCGTCATCGGGGCATCCCATTCCGGCACAGACGCCCCGGCACGGCGCTTGCGCTCCTCACGGCAACCACCGGAGGCCTTTATGCTCGCCCGCCGTTCCTTCCTGTTCGCGGCTGCCGCCACTCTCGCCCTGCCCGCCTCCGTTCGGGCCGCTTCCCTGGACGGCCAGTCCTTCGGGCTCAAGCCGGGCGCAGCGGAAGATCAGACGCGCAACATGCAGCGGGCGGTGGAAACCGCCGCAGGCTCGCGGATGCCGCTGCGGCTCGCGCCCGGCGCCTACAGGATCGGCGAGGTCCGCCTCCCCGCGAACACGCAGATCATCGGCGTGCGCGGCGCCACGCGCCTGGTGTTCCAGGGCGGGACGGCCTGCCTGACCGCCCAGCGCGCCGACATGGTGACGCTGTCAGGCCTCGTCATCGAGGGCAATGGCAAGCCCCTGCCCGACAGGCGCGGCCTCATCGTGCTCCAGCACGGACGCGGCGTGCGCGTCGAGGATTGCGAGATCGCCGGCTCCAGCCATCACGGCATCGTCCTCGAGGGTATCGAGGGGATCGCGCGGGGCAACACCGTCTCCGGCGTCGCCAAGGCCGCCATCGTGGCGCTCGACAGCCGCGGCCTGACGCTCAGCCAGAACACCATCCGCTCGGCCGCCAACAACGGCATCCTCGTCTGGCGCACGCTCGCCGGCGACGACGGCACCATCGTCGAGGGCAACCGCATCGAGGAGATCGGTGCGCGCGACGGTGGATCGGGCCAGAACGGCAATGCCATCAACGTCTTCCGCGCCGGCAACGTGACAGTGAGCGGCAACCGCGTGCGCGGCGCCGCCTTCTCGGCGGTGCGGGCCAACGGCGCCGCCAACGTCGCCATCACCGGCAACAACTTCGCCGCCCTCGGCGAGGTCGCCGTCTATGTCGAGTTCGGCTTCGAGGGCGCCGTGGTCGCCAACAACATCATCGACGGCGCCGCCCTCGGCATCGTCGCCACCAACTTCAACCACGGCGGACGCCTCGCCAACATCCACGGCAACATCATCCGCAACCTCGTCAACCGCCGCCCGGCCGGCACCGACCCGAACGACGTCGCGGGCATCGGCATCTCGGCGGAGGCCGACGCCGCCATTTCGGCCAACGTCATCGAGGGTGCGCCGACCGCGGGCATCCAGCTCGGCTGGGGCCAGTACATGCGCGACCTGTCGGTCACCGCCAACGTCATCAAGGGCGCGCCGGTCGGCATCGCAGTCTCGGTCGTGCCCGGCGCCGGACAGGCGCTGATCGCCGACAACCTCGTGCAGGGCGCCCGGATCGGCGCCGTGGTGGGCATGGAATGGAAGACGCCCGTCACCGGCGACATGGCCCGCGAGGGCGTCGGACGCTACGCCCAGCTCAGCGTCTCCGGCAACCGCGTGCGCTGACGCGTCCGGTCGCCGCACGACAGGAACGGCCGGCCTGCGGCACGCGCTGTTAACACCCCGTTAACCGGATCAGTCCACGGTCTCCGCTCAAGGTCTGTTCCTGTGCGGAGGCGCCGATGCGCGCGCTGGCCCGGTTTCTCCCGGTTCCCGCCATTCTCGCCCTGCTCGCCGCACCGGCCGGTGCGGGCGAAGCCTGTGCGCCGTCCGACCTCGCACGCTTCACGGCGGAGGCGATGGTCGCTGATGCCGAACTGCGCACCGGCGCGGGCGAGGCACTGTCGGCCTGCGCCGCCTTCGCGCTCGTCCAGTTCCGCAACACCGGCGAGATCGAGGAGCGGGTGCTGGCGCAGGTCGCCGCGCTGGCCGGCCGCACCTCCTACGCGACCTATGCGGCCGACGAGATCCCCAAGGCGTCTCCCGAACTCGTCGCCCTGCTGGGAACGGCCTTCCGCCCGTTCTACCCGCATCTGCGCAACCTTCCCGAGGACGAGAACAGCGCCGTCATGCGCACCATCGTTTTCCACCTGATGGAGCAGGGCGCCCCTGCGGCCACCGGATCGGTGCCGCGCCCGCCCACCGCCACACCCTCACCGACTGGAGCCAGGCCATGACCCCCGACGAGACCCGCCTGCCGGTCATGGTCGCGCCGCCGCTGTCGCCGGCCGCGAGCTTCGATCCGGAGGTCGCCGCGCTGCACGACGTCGAGTGGCTTGAGCGCCCGTCCCTCGCCCGCGAGGACTGACGGGGCCTGCTTGCCGCGGCTCGCCTGCAAGGGCATGGTCGGCGCCGCCGCCCGCAGAAGCGGCCCGCCGAGGTCACGCCATGCTCAAGGGTTCCGAGGTTCCGCCCAGCGGACCTCTCGTCGCGATCGATCCCGCCGCCTTCGTCCATCCCAGCGCGCAGATCTACGGCCAGGTGAGCCTCGCCGCCGGCGTCTCGGTCTGGCCCAACGCCGTCATCCGTGCCGAGATGCACGAGGTCGTCATCGGCGAGCGGTCGAACGTGCAGGACTTCGTCATGATCCATGTCGGCAACGGCACGGGCACGCATGTCGGCAAGGACTGCTCCATCACCCACCACGTGACGCTGCACGGCTGCAGGATCGGCGACAATGTCCTCGTCGGCATCGGCGCGACGATCATGGACGGCTGCATCATCGGCGAGAACTCGATCATCGCCGGGGGCTCCTTCCTCAAGGAGAACACCGTCATCCCGCCCAACTCCATCGTCGCCGGGGTGCCGGCCGTGGTGAAGGCGAACCGCGATTCGGGCGCCGCCAACCGCTTCAACGCCTGGCTCTATGCCGCCAATGCCGACGCCTATGCGCGCGGCGAGCACCGCTTCTGGAGCGAGGCCGACCTGAAGGCCGCCGCCGCCCGCTTCGGCATCGAGCGACCCGGCTGAGCCTTCAGCGCACGATGCGCCTTTCGATGCGGAACCGCATCTCGACGCCGGTCGGCGCCTCGCTGACTTCGGTGCCCTGCCAGCGGTCGGGCGAGAGCCAGGGGCTGAAGCTCACGGTCGCCGGCGGATCGGACGGCAGGCCGAGGCTGAACCGCGCGACCTCGCGGCGATGGTGGTGGACGACGATGTAGTCGACGCCCGACCGAACGGCCATGGGAAAGACCGCCTCGATGACGGTGCCACCACCGGGTGCAGTCCGGCTGGTCTTCGTCACTTCCGACCAGAGCGTGCGGCCGGAAGCGGCCCCGAGCCCTAGCGAGAGCACGTCGGCGGCGCCGGCGCGGAACTCGGTGACGAGATAGGGATAGGCCGGAGGCGGCGGTGTCGTCATCACGAAGGCGAAGGCGAGAACGGCCGCTGCAGAGGCGCCAAGGCTCGCGACGGCGCCGGCGACCACCCGCACCACCGACCACGGCGCGGCCGAGGCCCGCAGGGCGAGCCAGAGGCCGAGACATCCCCCGCCGAGGCCGCCGGACAGCCCCATTGCCGCCGTGAAGACGGCGCGGTCCTTGAACTGCCCGAGATCGAGGCCGTCGGCGATCGCCCGGGCCCCCGCGGCCGCCAGCAGGCCGCCGGCGGCGACGCCCAGTCCGGCAGCCGCGAGCAGGATCAGCCCGCGCTTGATGAGATGGAGGGCGGAGGGAGCGGCGACAGGCCGATGCAGGGCGGGGTTCATGGATCCGGACGACGTTCGACAGGCAGCCGCGGATGCGGCCCCGTCGTCAGTCGCCGGGATGGCAGAAAAGGTTCACGTCATTCGCGAAGAATGACGCCGGCCGCGGCTGGGCGCTGCCGGCGGCCAGGCGTGGGTCACTTCTCGACGAAGGCCTTCTCGATGACGAAATGGCCGGGCTTCGAGATCGCGCCCTCGTCGAAGCCGCGGGCGACCAGCATGTCGACCATGTCCTTCAGGAAGGCCGGGGAGCCGCAGATCATGACGCGGTCGTTGGCCTTGTCGAGCGGGCCGAGGCCGAACTCGGCCTGCAAAGCGCCGCTCTCCAGCAACTGGGTGATGCGGCCGTTGTGGACGTGCGGCTCGCGGGTGACCGTCGAGTAGTACTTCAGCTTCTCGCGCACCAGATCGCCGATCAGCTCGTCGTTCGGCAATTCGTTGGTGATGTAGTCGTGATAGGCCTGCTCGGCGATGAAGCGCGTGCCGTGGATGAGGATGATGTTGTCGAACCGGTCGTAGACGTTGGGGTCCTTGACGACGCTGATGAAGGGCGCGAGGCCGGTGCCGGTGCCGCACAGGTAGAGATCGCGGCCGGGCAGCAGGGCGTCCTGCACCAGCGTGCCGACCGGCTTGCGGCCGACGAGGATCTGGTCGCCGACCTTGATGTTCTGCAGGCGCGAGGTGAGCGGGCCGTCGGGCACCTTGATCGAGAAAAACTCGAGATTGTCGTCGTAGTTGGACGAGACGATGGAATAGGCGCGCAGAAGCGGGCGCCCGTCGATCTCGAGGCCGATCATCGTGAACTGGCCGTTGACGAAGCGGAACGCCGGGTCGCGGGTCGTCTTGAAGGAGAACAGGCGGTCCGTGTAGTGGCGAACCTCAAGGACACGCTCGGAATTCATGTTCGACATGGCGGAGCCCGGGGTGGTAAGCGCCTGACGCTGGTTCATTCGTACACGAATGATACTGCATCGCACCAACTAGGCAAGAGATACTCGCAAGGCAACAGCTAAATCATCGACATGGATCAAGAACCGGCTGCCGACAGCCGGAATGCGACAATTCCGCCGGAACAGGCGCCCTATTCGCCTCTTGCCGGCCGGCGCGCCCCGCCTATGCTGATCGCCCCTGCGCGACCGGACATGCCATGCCTTCCGACATCCTCTGCTTCGGCGAAGCCCTCGGCGAGTTCAACCAGACCATTCCGCGTGAGCCGACCTATCTGTTCGGCTTCGGCGGCGACACGTCGAACTGCGCCATTGCGGCGGCACGCTCAGGCGCGAGCGTCGGCGTCATCGGCGCGGTGGGGGATGACACCTTCGGCCGGGCCTTCTTCGAGCTGTGGCAGGCCGAGGGCATCGACACCAGCGCGATGCGCCTGGTGAAGGGTGGCGAGACCGGGCTCTACTTCGTCACCCACGGCCCCGAGGGCCACGAATTCGCCTACCGCCGCGCCGGATCGGCGGCGGCGCAGTTCACCTCCGCCGACCTGCCGGTGACGGCGATCCGCCAGGCCCGTGTGCTGCATGTGTCGGGCATCTCGCAGGCCATCTCGCCGTCGGCCAGCGCGGCCGTGCGCATGGCCATGGCGGAGGCCCGGGCATCGGGCGTCACCGTCTCCTACGACACCAATCTGCGATTGAGGCTGTGGCCGCTGGAGCGGGCGCGCGAGGTGACCAATGCCGCCATGCGGCTCGCCGACATCGCCCTCCCCGGCCTCGACGACGCGCGCCAGCTTACCGGGCGCGATACGCCGGATGCCATCGCCGACTTCTACCTGGAGGGCGGATCGAAGATCGTCGCCCTGACCCTCGGCCGGGAGGGGGCCCTCATCGCGACGGCCGCGGAGCGGCGCATCATCCCGTCCATCGCCGTGGGCGCGGTTGACGCGACCGGGGCCGGCGACTGCTTCGACGGAGCCTTCCTCGCCGAGTGGCTGGTGACAGGCGACCCCTTCGTAGCGGGACGCTATGCCTGCGCCGCGGCTTCCCTGTCGACAACCGGCTATGGCGCCGTCGCGGCGCTGCCGCGCCGGTCCGAAGTTCTGGCGGCCCTCGAACGGGCGGCCTAAACGGACAGGGCGGGCGGCCCCGAGACCGACCGCCCCTTTGGTCACATCCGGATGTCGAACGTTACTGGCTGACGCCGCTGGCGCGGATGGGAGCAGCCCATTTCTCGATCTCGCTCTTCACGAGCTGGGCGAGATAGGCCGGGCCGCGACGTTCGGGCGTCGCCATGATGGCCCCAAGAGCCTGCAGCCGCTCACGCACGGCCGGCGTGTCCATCGCCTCGACGGTAACGGCGTGCAGGCGCTCGATGATCGCCGGGGGAGTGTCCTTGTGGAAGAAGAAGGCGTTCCACGTGTAGGCCTCGAAACCCTGCAGGCCCTGCTCCTGGGCGGTCGGCAGATCGGGGAAGACGGTGGCGCGATTGGCGGTGAGCGTCGCGAGCGCCTTGACCGTGCCGCCCTGGATATGCGGCAGCGCCGTGGAGGAAATCTCGCACATGTAGTCGACGCGGCCGCCGACGAGGTCCTGGATGGCGGGAGCCGAGCCGCGATACGGCACATGGGTCACCTGGTTCGTGCCCATCACCGAGTTGAGGTAGAGGCAGCCGAGGTGAACGGCGGACCCGGCGCCGGCGGAGGCGAACTGCAACTTGGCCTGGTTCGCCTTCACATGGGCGATGAACTCCTGGAGATTGGCCGCCGGGAAGTCCTTGCGGGTGATGAGGATCAGCGGCACCTCGGCAATCAGCGTCACCGGGGCGAAGTCGGTGGCCGCATTGTAGAGGGGCTGCTTGTACAGGGTCTGGTTCACCGCATGGGTGCCGACCGTGCCGAGCACGAAGCTGTAGCCGTCCGGAGAGCCGCGCGAGATGCGCGCCGTTCCGGTCATGCCACCGGCCCCGCCGACGTTCTCCACCACCACCTGCTGGCCGAGGATCTGCGACATCCGTTCCGCCATAATACGGCCGAGCACGTCGGTGGGGCCGCCGGCGGCGAAGGGGATGATCATGGTCACGGGCCGCACCGGCCACGTCTGCGCCTCTGCAGCGGGCGCCGCCATCAGGAGGGGAGCTGCCGCCGCAAGGGCGAGAAGGGAGCGTCGGGAGGGGGTATTCATGCAAAACTCCTCTGGAAGCGGCGGATCATGGCCAAAACCCACCTCTTGTCCACCCCCCTGGCACCGGGTGCGGCCACGGGTCTCCGGCAGCGGCGCGCATCTTCGGATCACCGCTGCGACACATGGCCTCCATGACCGCATGGGCTGGCATTCGCCGCTGGAAATTCTATGGTCCCGCTCCCTTCGACGGAGAGTTCCATGACCCCCACGCGCATCGCCATTGCCGGTCTCGGCGCCATCGGACGGACGCTCGCCGCCAAGATTGCCGGCGGCGCGATTCCCGGGACGATACTCGCCTGCGTGGCCGCCCGCGACGAGGCCAAGGCGAAGGCCTGGCTTGCGGCAGAGGGCATCGCCGCGCCGGTCGTCCCGCTGTCCGAGTTTCCGGCGCTTGCCGACCTCGCCGTGGAATGCGCCCCGGCCGCCGTGATCGAGGAGATCTGCACGCCGATGCTGACCGCCGGCAAGCGGGTGATGGTGCTCTCCTGCGGCGCGCTGCTGCCGCGACCGCACCTGATGGACCTGGCGAAGACCCATGGCGGCCAGATCATCGTGCCGACCGGCGCGCTGCTTGGCCTCGACGCCGTCACCGCCGCGGCCGAGGGCACGATCCATTCGGTGCGCATGATCACCCGAAAGCCACCGAAGGGCCTCGTCGGCGCCCCCTATCTCGTCGAGAAGGGGCTCGACATGGATGCGATCATGGAGCCGACCCTGATCTTTTCGGGTTCGGCCCGCGAAGCGGCGAAGGGCTTCCCGGCCAATGTGAATGTCGCCGTGGCGTTGTCGCTCGCCGGCATCGGGCCGGACCGCACCACCATCGACATCTGGGCCGACCCGACGGTGACGCGGAACTGCCATGCCATCGAGGTCGACAGCGATTCGGCCAAGCTGTCGCTCGCCATCGAGAACATCCCGTCGGACAACCCGAAGACCGGCCGCATCACCGCGCTGTCGGTGATCGCCGCCCTGCGCAAGCTGAATGCGCCGGTGCGGGTCGGCACCTGAATCGTGCCCGCGGCCGTCGTCGCGCAACGATGACGGTCGCGTCCACCTTGCAACCCCCGGATCAGGCGCTAGTCTCTGTAGCAACCGGCAGACAAGTCCGGACGAGCGGCCCGTCCCAATCGGGCCGCCAGAGGAAACCGTTCCGAGGGACCCCGATGCGAAAATTTGTTCTTGCCGGCCTGGCCGCGCTTTCCGTCACGCTCACCGGTGCGACCGCCGACGCGCAAACCTGGCCGACGCGGCCGATTACCTTCCACGTGCCTTTCGCCGCTGGCGGCGGCACGGACGCCTTCGCTCGGCCGCTGGCAGCCCAGCTCGAGAAGCAACTCGGCCAGGGCGTCATCATCGAGAACCGCGCCGGCGCCGGGGGCACGGCCGGGGCGCTCGTCGCCTCGCGCGCCGCGCCCGACGGCTATTCCTTCTTCGTCGGCGCCGCCCATCACACCATCGCGCCGTCTCTCTATCCCCGGCTCGACTACAATATCGAGACCGATTTCATCCCGATCGCCATCATCGCCCAGCCGCCGCAGGTGATCGTCGTCAATCCGCGCCGCGTCTCGGCGACCACCCTCGCCGAGCTCATCGCGCTGGCGAAGTCGAAGCCCGACGATTTGATCTACGGCTCGGCCGGTATCGGCACGACGCACCATCTCGTCGGCGAGCTGTTCAAGATCCTGACCCAGACGAAGATCCGCCACGTCCCCTATCGCGGCGCGGGTCCGGCCATGGCCGATCTCGTCGCCGGCCAGATCGACATGGTCTTCGACGGTCTCGGCACCTCCGCCCCGCAGATCCAGGGCAACGCCATCCGCGGCATCGCGGTGGCCGCCGCGACCCGCAGCCCGGCGGTTCCCAACGTCCCGACGGCGGCGGAAGCCGGCCTGCAGAATTTCGACGTCTCGACCTGGTATGCGATCTTCGCGCCGAAGAACACGCCGGCTCCCGTCATCGACCGCATGCGCCGCGAGATCCGTGCCGCCCTGCAGGTGCCGATGATCCGCGACGCCTGGGCCCGCAACGGCTCCCCCATTCCGACGTTGGAGGGCGAGGAGTTCGGCCGCTTCGTGTCGTCCGAGGTGCAGCGGTGGCGCAAGGTGGTCACCGATGCGGGCGTCAAGCTGGAGTGAGCCGGCGGCGCCTCGAAGAAGCGACAGGGAAGGCCCGCCACGGCGGGCCTTTTCGTTTCTCAATCGGCCGGCCGCGCCGCTTCCACGCTCCTTGCCAGAATACGGGCCACATGCACGGCCTCGCGTCCGGCTCCATCGGCGATCTGATGGCGGCAGGACGTGCCGTCGGCGACGATGA